>JAFMIZ010000094.1 GCA_017853715.1 Pedosphaera sp. | reverse complement strand
CAGTCCTGAATGTTCGTCAGCCAGTGGTCATACACCTTCGCCCAGCGGTCGGGATAAAACTTCATCTGCCCGTTGGCCACGCACGCCTTGGATGCCTCCACGCTCGGATATTTGAGGAACCATTGCTCGCTCAGGCGCGGTTCGATGGGCACATCGGCGCGCTGGCTGAAGCCGACGTTGTTCTCGTAGGGCTTTTCCTCGGCCATGACGGCGAGTTCCTTCAACCGCTCCACGGCCACCTTGCGCGCCTCGAAACGGTCCAAGCCCGCGAGGCTTTCACCGGCAAGGTCGTTCATCGTGCCGTTCGCGTTCATGATGTCCACGATGGGCAGCTTGTGGCGCTGGCCGATCTCGAAGTCCGCCTTGTCGTGCGCGGGTGTCACTTTGAGCACGCCGGTGCCGAACTCGAAATCCACATGGTCGTCGCCGATGATGGGGATGAGCTTCTGCTCGCGCGGCAGCTGGATGGGCAGGGGACGGATGATGTGTTTCCCGATGAGTGGCGCGTAACGCGGATCCTTCGGGTTCACGGCCACGGCGGTGTCACCGGGGATGGTTTCCGGACGCGTCGTTGCAATGGTGAGCCACGTGCCGGGCGCTTCGGCCACCTCGACCTTGAAGTGATACATGAACCCCTTCTGCGGTTTCATCTCCACTTCCTCGTCCGAGAGCGCCGTTTGAGAAACGGGGCACCAGTTCACCATGCGTTTGCCGCGATAGATGAGGCCCTTCTGGTAAAGCTCGACGAAGACCTTCTGGACGCAGCGCGAATACTCCGGGTCCATCGTGAAACGTTCACGGGTCCAGTCGCATGAGCAGCCGAGTTTCTTGAGCTGGTTGATGATGATGCCGCCGTGCTTGTCCTTCCATTGCCAGACGCGCTTGAGGAATTCCTCGCGGCCGAGGTCGTATTTGGTCTTTCGTTCCTCCTTTTTGAGCGCCTTCTCGACCTGGACCTGGGTGGCGATGCCGGCGTGGTCGGTGCCGGGGAGCCACAGGACCTCCTTGCCGTCCATGCGCGCCTTGCGGCTGAGGATGTCCTGGATGGTGTTGTTGAGCACGTGCCCCATGTGGAGCATGCCGGTGACGTTCGGCGGCGGGATGACGATGGAGAAAGCCGGGCGCTTGTCGGTCACGCGTGCCGGGTCGGCGGTGAAGCAGCCTTGCTTCACCCAGAAGTCATACCATTTGTCCTCAACGGACTGCGGTTCGTAGGCTTTCGGAATTTCCATATGAAAACGGTTTTACGCGAATTTCGCGAATTACTCAGAGGCGGAAGTCCTTGGGCAACTCGCCAGGACCTTGTTTTTGGCTTCGGATGACGCGTTTCCATTCCAACGACTCAGCGCCAAAGTTAACCAGCAAACCCAACTCTAGTTTGGAAACTGCCAGATAGTTTAGCACCTGTTTGACATGCGCATCGGTTAGTCGCTCGACGGCCTTGGCTTCAAATAGGATTTTGTCCCAAACGACAAAATCAGCGTAGTAGTGGTGTGGCAATACCACTCCCTTGTAAACGGCCTCGTATTTGCGCTCGCAAGCGAACGGGATTTGAGCGCGGTTTAGTTCAACCACAAAGGCATCCTTGTAGAGGACTTCATCTTGCCCTTTTCCAAGCTCACGATGGACTTCCATGCAATGCCCAACGAGCTTGAAAACTTCTTCTTTGTAAAGCAGCTCGCTCATGCTCTTGGTCTGAATTCGCGCCCATTCGCGAAATTAGCGTAAACCCGTCCCTCACTTCTTTAACAACGCGAACTCCAGCGAGTCCACCAGCGCCTCGAGCGAGGCTTCGATGATGTTGTCGTGGACCCCCACGGTGCCCCATTCGGTCTTGCCGTCGGTGGACTCGATGAGCACGCGCGTCTTGGCGGCGGTGCCGGTGCCGGAGTCGAGGATGCGCACCTTGTAATCGGTCAGCGTCACTTTCTTGAGCTTGTGGAACGACTTGGCGAGCGCGGCACGCAGGGCGTTGTCGAGCGCGTTTATCGGGCCGTCGCCCTCGGCAACTTCATCGTGAATCTTTTTGCCGACACGCACCCGGACGGTGGCGTCGCAGACCGACCCTTTGGCATCGCGCCGCATCGACACGTGGTATTTTTCCACCGTGAAGAGCAGCTCGGGGTTGTGTTCCAAGATGCCGCGAATAAGCAGCGACATGGAGGCCTCCGCCGCCTCGTATTCGTAGCCGGAATGTTCGCGATCCTTGATGGTGTTCAGAATCTCCTTCAGCTCGGGCGTGTCGTTGCTCAACCTGAAGCCGAGTGACTGCGCCTTCATCACGATGTTGCTGCGACCGGCGAGGTCGCTGATGAGAATGTTGCGGGCATTGCCGACCAGCTCGGGATTGATGTGCTCGTAACTGGAGGCGAGCTTCTGCACGGCATTGACGTGCGTGCCGCCCTTGTGGGCAAAGGCGGATGAGCCCACCCACGGTTGACGTGGATTGTGGCGGATGTTCGCGACTTCGTCCACGAACAGGGAAAGTTCCTTGAGCTTCGCCAGTGATTTGGGTGGCAGGCAGGATTTGCCCAGCTTCAATTGCAGGCACGGGATGGTGCTGATCATGTTGCAATTGCCGGTGCGCTCGCCGTAGCCGTTGACGGTGCCCTGCACATGCACGGCGCCGGCCTCGACCGAGGCAAGGGCGTTGGCCACACCGACACCGCTGTCATCATGCGAATGGATGCCGACTTTGCAATTCAGTTTGCCGATGACCGTGCGGGTGATTGCAGCCACCTCGCCGGGCATGCAACCGCCATTCGTGTCGCATAGCACCACGATGTCGGCCCCCGCCTTTTCGGCCGCCTGCATGGTGGCCAGCGCGTAATCAGGATTCAGCTTGTAGCCGTCAAACGCATGTTCGCAGTCATAGATGACGAACTTCTTGTGATCCTTCAGATAGCGCACCGTGTCGCCGATCATGGCGAGATTTTCCTCGGGGGTGCACCGCAGGACTTCCTTCACGTGCAGCATGGAGGTTTTGCCATAGATGGTGACCACGGGGGTGCCGGCCTCGATGAGCAGGCGGACTTGGTCGTCCTGTTCGACGGGCACGCCTTTTTTTCGCGTGGAGCCGAACGCGGCCAGTTTGGCCTTCCTGAACTTGCGCTTCTTCGCCTGCGCAAAGAATTCGATGTCCTTGGGATTGGAGCCGGGCCAGCCGCCTTCAATGTAATGAACCCCAAACTGGTCGAGCTTCTCGGCAATGCGGAGCTTGTCCGCAACCGAAAAATTGATGCCTTCGCCCTGCGAACCGTCGCGCAGGGTCGTGTCGTAGATTTCGACTTGGGATTTCATCGTGATGCCCGCCGGAGCGGGAGCGGGATTAAACCGAAAAAACAGGCCTGACGCAAAGAGAGAATGGGGTGGGGCGGGAGCGCGGTTACTTGGCTTGGCGTCGGTGAACCTTATGCATCGCGGCTTGGTCGGTGGGTTTCACCACAATTTCGTCAATGTTCACGTGCGCCGGGCGCGAGGCGACCCAGACCATAATTTCTGCCACGTCATCCGCAGTCAGGGGAACCATGCCCTCGTAAACCATGGCGGCCCGGGAGGTGTCGCCCCTGAACCGGACAGTAGAAAACTCTGTCTGTGCAGCGCCGGGGGCGATGGTCGAGACGCGGATACCCGTGCCGTTCAATTCCAGTCGAAGCGTGCGGGTAATCTGCAATTCCCCCGCCTTGGCGGCGCAATAGGCAGCTCCGCCTTCATACGCCACGCGGCCCGCTGTGGAACCGATGTTTATGATGGAACTGCAGGGAGTGGATTCCAGCATGGGCAGGGTGGCGCGAACCATGCGCAACACGCCGAGCACGTTGGTTTGCATCATGGTTTCCCAATCCTGGTCGTGTCCCTTGGCCACTGTGTCCAAACCCAGCGCACCGCCGGCGTTGTTGATGAGGACGTCGAGGTGTTTAGTGAGCGTGCGTGCCCACCGGATGAATTCATGCACGCTGGCCGTCGAGGTCACATCCAGCGGATGACACGAGGCGCTGGCGGCGCCGGATTCCCGGGCACCGCGGGCGACGGATTCCAGCCGGTCCACGCGCCGCGCCCCCAGCAGCAAGTGCGCTCCTTGTTGCGCAAAGAGCCTAGCGGCGGCGGCACCAAATCCACTGGAGGCACCCGTAATCAAAACCCACTTGTTTTTCAGGAAAGCGGTCACAGGCCCAGTATGCGCCGCATCGTTTCCCTTGTGAAGCCCGGCGTCCTTGCCTAGCTTGCGCGCACTTTTGCGATGAACATCGGCGTACTCACCCACGAGCCATTTCACCCGCCCAGCGGCGGGGGATCGTCGCAGGCCCTCTACCTGGTCGAGGAAATGGTGCGGCGCGGCCATGCCGTGCATGTCTTTGCGCCCCAGCCGGACAACGTTGCGGAACTGGAAGCCAAGTTTCGCATCAAGATCCATCCGTTCACGACCTGGAAGATGGGGCGATATGCGAAGCTGAGGAACCTCAAGTATCTCGCGTACCCGTTCTTTCTTGAACGTCTCGTGCGTCGGGCGGCGGCGAACGTGAAGTTTGACGTGTTGCTCGCGCAACATGCCATCTCCTGCGTGGCGGCGGGCAAACTGCGACGCGACTTGAACTGCGCGGTGGGAATGAACTTTCTCGATTATCTCACCGGCTATTTCGACAGCTGGCCAAAATACATGGCGCCCGCGCCGGTGGTGAGCCGATTGAAGCAGTTTGAATTGTCGTTGCCCCTCAAGCACCGGGCCGAGGCCATCTTCACCATCTCCGATGAACTGGCCGACCTGTTCAAACACGCGGGTTACCCGACGGAGCGCATTCTGCCCATTTACTACGGCTACGACGGAAAACTCTTCCAACCCACGTTCGAGCCATCGCCGACGCCACTGGTCGTGATGCACGGGTCGCTGGATCATCATCACATCAATGCGTTCGGCGCGGACGCGTTGATGAAGATTTACGCGAAGCGGCCCGACACGAAGTTCCGTTTTGTCGGACACAAGACAGATGCGTTGTTGAAGGTGTTGGAACTGGTGAAAGGACAAATTCCGGAATCAGCCATCGAGTGCACTGGCTTTGTGCCGTATGCCGAAGTGTCAGGGCGCATCCAGAACGCCACCGTGGGCGTCGTTCCCTATGCCGCTTCGACAGGAGCGCACAACACGGTTGTGGCCAAGACCGTGGAGTATGCGGCGATGGGCATCCCGATGGTCTGCACACCGCTGCGCGGCACGATGCGTTACTGGGGTGAAAGCCCCATCATCCGGTTCTCGGAAATGAACCCCGGGAGCTTTGCCGAGAGGGTGTTGAGCTGGTTCGATGAATCCGAAGGCTCCCGGCTTGCCTGGGCCAAAGCCGCCAGTGAAAAGGTCCGGCAGGAGCTCGACTGGGTGCCGTTCTCGGGACGGGTGGTGGATCGGCTGGAAGCCATCGGTCAGAAGTAGTCACCGACGTGGGGAGGGGGAGAGCGGTTGGCTGGATAGCGGGAATCCGACTCGTAACCTCCGGGGTTACATCCGTCCGCGCTGGCGGTTGGCTTCGTAGAGGAAGACGGATGTGGCGCTGGTGACGTTGAGGGAATCCACGTTCGCCGGCATAGGGATGGCCACGGCCTCGTCGCAGACTTCCAACACTTCCGGGCGGATGCCTTTTCCTTCATTACCCATGACGATGCAGCAGTCGCCGGTGAATTGTCCCTGCGTCAGGGTGCGTTGGTCGGTGTGTGGATGCGCGGCGACGATGTGAACGCCTTGTTCCCGGAGGCCGCGCAACGTCAGCATCAGACTGGGGGATTCAATGACGGGCAGCGTGAAGATGGTTCCCATCGAGGAGCGCACGGAACGCCGGAGCCAGGGGCTGGCGCAGGTCTCGCCAACGATGATCGCTTGCACCCTGAAGGCGGCGCAGTTGCGGACGAGTGCGCCGACGTTTTCCGAGTTGGCCAGTTCATCGGCAGCCACGAAGAGCAGGGGGCGTGGGCTTGTGGCGATGACTTGTTCAAGGCTGGGTTGCGGTGGAATGACCCCTACAGCCAATACACCTTGATACATGTGAAATCCAATCAGGTCCTGCAGCAATGACTTGGAGGCGATGAAGACGTCGAAATTCTCGGGGCGGGCCTGCAGCAAGGGTGTGAAGTCCTCCACGCGGTCAGGAGGCAATACCACGGAAACGATACCGTAGCGCGGATCACGCAGCAGTCGCTCGACAACTTTGTCGCCCTCGGCCACGAAAATGCCCAGAACATGATGCTCCTTCGGCCGCCGCATGGTGCGGTAAGGTGCCAGTTCGGGTGCGTCGAACTTTTCAATGTGGCGTAAGCGGAACATGGGTGTCGTTTGTGGAAGACGACGTAAGGAGTCTCAAATGATATATGCGGGGAAGGAGACTCCTCATGGCGTCTCCTTCCTGTGGCTAATCTAGAGGGTCAGTGTTGCGGTGATGGTCTCTTGCGAAGTGACCACGGTGTGAACGTGATCCGCACCCAAAGATTGCAGCCGGGAGGAAACGGTGTCCATCGCGAGCTCGGGACGATTGCAATCCTGGCTTAGGTGGCCGAGGAACAAATGTTGCAGGTCGGCCGAGACAATTTCTTGAACAGCATCCGCTGCCGCTTCGTTGGAGAGATGCCCGTGACGGCCCGCAATGCGTTGTTTGATGCTCCATGGCCGCCGGGTGTCCTCCTGTAGCAGCTTCATGTCGTAGTTGGCCTCCAACACAAGGGCGTGGGCGGGTTTGACGCGGTCCAACACGAGGGTGGTGGCGTGGCCGAGGTCGGTGAGGAATCCGATGTTTGCGGTGGCGGTGCGAATCAAAAAACCCACAGGGTCCTGCGCATCGTGCGGGATGCTGAAGGATTCGACGGCGATGTCACCGATCTCGAAGCCTGCGCCGGTTTCGAACAGGTGGCTCAGCAGGCGTATGCCCATCAGCGATTCGATGGCGTCGCGCGTGAGGCGGTTGCAATAAACGGGAATGCGCAGCTTTTCAGCAATGCCGCCCAATCCTTGGATATGGTCGCTGTGCTCGTGCGTGACCAGGATGGCGGTGAGGCTTTCCGGTGACCGGCCAATGGATGCGAGGCGCTGGCGGATCTGACGGGTGCTGAACCCCGCATCAATCAACAGGCGCACCTGGTCCGTTTCCAGATAGGCACAATTGCCCTTGGAACCGCTGCCCAAAATGGTGAAACGACACGCCACGCAGCGACGTTAGGAACCGGGGCGGGGTGGGGCAACGGATTTTTTGCTCCAGACCGGGGATGTTGCATTGGGCAACTTAAGGGGAGAGTGCGCCGGCACAGCGAAAGTCATGCCAGCTTTTGCTTGTGCGGCGGGGATGCCATATTACACTCGGCGCATGTCGCAAGGCCTGTCGCTACAAGCCCGAATGACGCAGTCGCTGGTGTTGGCTCCGCAACTCCAGCAATCACTCGCGTTGCTGCAGGCACCGACCCTCGAACTCAAGGCCCTCGTCGAGCAGGAACTCCAGCAAAACCCCGTACTTGAGGAAGTCGCCACCCCCGAACCGGAAATGTCCGAGCGCCGTGAAACCGAGGGCGAGACGGTTGGCGAAGCCTCCGATCCAACCGAGCCGCCGGCAGACGTCAATTTTGATCCCGCGACCGAAAAGCCCTCCGAGGATGGTGCGGATGACTTTCAGGCGGAATTCGAGCACCTTTCCCAACTCGATCAGGAATGGCGAGACCAATACTCGCAGAGCAACGCTCCGTTACGCGCGTCAGCCGAGGATGAGGAGCGTCGGCAGTTCATGTTCGACTCGCTCGTGGCCAGCACCTCGTTGCAGGAGAAACTGCTCGAGCAGGTGCGCGATTCGGATTTGAAGCCGGGTCTCTGGCAGGTCGCCGAACTGATCATCGGCAATATTGATGACTATGGTTATCTAAAGGCGACTGTGGATGAGATGGCTTCCTCCACCGGTATTCCCCCCGAAACCATCTTGGAAGTGCTCAAGGCAATTCAAGCCTTCGACCCGGCTGGCATCGGCGCGCGCGACTTGCGCGAATGCTTGATGTTGCAGTTGGAGCGGGAGGGCGAAGAGGAATCACTCGAATACGAGATCATCCGAGACCACATGGAGGCCTTGGGCCGCCGCCGTATTCCCGAAATCTCCCGCGCCACGGGTGAAACGGTCGAGGAAGTACAGGATGCCATCGCGCGTATCGCCCGCCTGGAACCGCGTCCAGGGCGTTCGTTTCTGCCGGACAACGACCAATTCGTCGTTCCGGAAGTATTCGTGCACCGGTCGGGTGACGATTTCGTGGTCAGCACCAACAACGACCACGTGCCCCACCTTCGCATCAGCAACACCTACAAGGACCTTATGTCCACGGGCGGCGAGAACGCCGAGGTGCGCAATTATATCCGCGAAAAGATTCGCGCCGGCAAATTCCTCATCAAAAGCTTGCACCAACGTCAGCAGACCATCCTCAATATCGCCCGCGAAATCGTGAATCGTCAGCATGACTTCATGGACAGAGGCGTCGCTTTCCTCAAGCCGATGACCATGGTGCAGGTGGCCGAAGTGGTCGGTGTGCACGAGACCACCGTGAGCCGCGCCGTCTCCGGCAAATACATGGAGACACCGCAGGGCGTGTTCGAGATGAAGTATTTCTTCACTGCGGCCATTTCCACTTCCACCGGGGAGGGGGCGATGTCCAACACCAGCGTGAAGGACATGATTTCCGACATCTTCAAGAACGAGAACGCAGGCGAGCCGTTGTCTGACCAAGAAGTGGTGAAGATGCTGGCCGATAAAGGCATCGTCATTGCCCGCCGCACCGTTGCCAAGTACCGCACCGAGTTGAACATCCTGCCGTCAAATCTGCGCAAGGTGTATTGAGGGTTTGGCGAGCCTCGGGGGATCGATAAAACTTAGCCCGCAGCCTCAGCTGCGGGCATTTGACTTCCAGAATCGGAACGCCCTGCAGGAGAAAGGGCCGTGCGGTCGCCCCCTCGGGCTTGTGTGCTTCTGATTTTAATCCACGGCTCACGCCCTGACCACCATCTGTCGCGTCGATGGCGCTGGACCGAAATACCGCTTCCCTACCTCTTTTTCGCCAGCGCTTTCTTTGTGGCGGTGTGCAGGTCATCAATTTCCCCCCGCAATTCAGCCTTGTCTGAGGCGGTCATGCGGTCGATGAACAGCACGCCATCCAAATGATCCACCTCGTGCTGGACGGCGCGGGCGAGCAGTCCGCCCGCGCGGAAGGCGATCGGGCTGCCGTTGGCGTCGAGCGCTTTCACGTCCACGGATTCTGGACGCGTAACGTCGGCGTAAACCTCCGGGAAACTCAGGCAGCCTTCCGGGCCGGTCACCTTCTCGCCGCGCGGAGTGGTCTTGGGATTGATCAGCACCAACGGCATGTGCGCATCCACGTCCACGGGCAAACCGTCAACCTCCAGCGTCGAGGGGCGGTCGGTGACGCCGCGGACGTCAATCACCGTCACTTGCAGCGCCCGACCAATCTGTTGCGCCGCGAGGCCGATGCCCTTCGAGTCATACATCGTCTCAAACATGTCGGCGACGAGTTGCTTGATCTCCGGGGTGATTTCCTTGATGCGCGCCCCACGTTCGCGGAGCACGGGATGGCCATATTTGATGACTTCGAGAATCAT
>JAFMIZ010000093.1 GCA_017853715.1 Pedosphaera sp. | reverse complement strand
TCGTTTCGTCCCCGCCGATCCCGTCGGCGCAACTATCCTCGCCGATGGCCCCCACGGCCAGGGTGTCCCCGCTGAGCGCCACGCTGCCGCCAAAGTTGTCGAGTCCTTCGCTGTTGGAGGCCTTGACATAGGCCTGCTGACTCCACACGCCCCCCGTCCGCGTGAAGACATAGACCGCCCCGGCGCCGCCGGTCCCGGCACCGCAGTCGTTATTCGTTTCGTCCCCGCCGATCCCGTCGGCGCAACTATCCTCGCCGATGGCCCCCACCGCCAGGGTGTCCCCGCTGAGCGCCACGCTGCCGCCAAAGAGGTCGCCGCCCTCGCTGTTGGAGGCCTTGACATAGGCCTGGAGCACGCTATTCACGAAGCTCGGCAGGCGCGCCTCGATCACGACCGTATCGACCGGGCTGCTCGCCCCCTGGGAGTCGGTAACGAACAGCGACACGACATAGAATCCTTCAATATCGGGTGTGAACTTGGCGATGGGCCCGACGCTGTCGGAGAAGGTCGTGGTCCCGCCCATGGGCACGCTCTGGAACCGCCAGAAGTAGGTGAGAGCGTCGCCATTCGCGTCACTGGTGATCGAATCCAGTTGGGCGAGATTTCCGGTTTTCACTTTTTGATCCGGCCCCGCGTTGGCGATCGGGGCAATGTTGCCCGTATCCTTGGCCGTGATGACCACTGGATCGGCTGTGCTGGTGAGGGTGCCGTCGCTCACGACCAGCGAAAACTTGTAGATGCCGGCCTTGTCGGCGGTAAAGGTGGGTTTGTCGCTCGTCGTGCTGCTGAGCAGGGCCACACTTTTCGCTGGGCGGCTGGTCAGGGACCACTGGTAGGTCACGGCCGCACCGTTCGGATCGGCACTGGCGCTGCCGTTGAGCGTCACCAGCGCCCCGGTCAGCACGGTGCGGTCGGGTCCCGCATCGGCCTTCGGCGCGAGATTCCCCACCGCCGCGGTGACGGTCACGCTGTCGGGCGTGCTAGTGATCCCGCCGTTATTCACCACGAGCTTCGCCGTATAATTGCCGGCCAGATCCGCCGTGAAGGTCGGCCGCACGGTGGTGTCGCCGGCCAGGGTGGCCGCGCTCCCCGTGGGCTTCGTGGTGAGGGTCCATTGATAGGTAATGAGGCCGGTGGTCGACGTGCTCTCATCGCCGTCAAGTGTTACGGAGGCGCCGACGGGGACGGTTTGATCCGGTCCCGCATTGGCCGTCGGGCAGGACTGATTGTTTTGACAAATTCCCTTGCTCGCGGCGGCGAAGTCGCCCTCGCTCCCGCCGCCGCTACTACAGCCGCTTGCCAGCAGTGCGAGCATGCCGAGGACCGAACACCACGTCTTCATGTCCCAGCGCTGTGTGCTCATCGTGGACCTCCTGATGTAAAAATGTTGTGAGTCCTCGCTCTTCCTCTGTGAGAACCATTCGGTCTTACGGGATCGTGTGGGTGCGGTCGGCGCGCACTCCTGTGGGAATCTTGGGGACTCCGGCACGCAAGTCTTGCGCCGACATGGCGGCTCTGTCCGATCTTATGCGTAGTTCGTGGACATTCGGGTTGAAGACGACGATGTCGCGCCCCTCCTCGACGATCGGCGAGGCGGGGCGCGATGGCTCAGAAACGATCCAGGCTGAATTCAAAATGATCCGAGGGGGGAACGTGGCCGGCGACCGCACGCCCCGCTGCGCGTCTGGTGTGGCCGATACTCGGCGTCTGGCACGGTTGTTCATGCATAACGAGTCTGCATGCCGCATAGATCAAGGCTCTACGTGATCGTTGCGCTCTAAATCGGCTGTGGTAGCGGCTTTATAGGAGTCCGTTTCGCTGAATGTCAATAGTTATCCTCGGTAAAATACAACCCCCCTACGAAAGATGTATGGGGTGTCGCATGAGCGGTTTGTCCAGAAATCAGAATCGTGACGGCCTCGCTGAAAGCGCGCCACCCGCCAGGCTGTGGCAGGTCAAGCACTTACGTAATACGTGTATTAATCTGGGTGCGCGCTGGAGGTGGGCTCCCGCATGAAGAGGAGGATGCGGCGCTTCCAGAGGGAAGCGCCCAGGAACCTATAATAGGGTCAGTACCTGCCTTGGCCCTCTAGCAGGCGACGCGCCTTCCTCATGGTCCGGCCGCTCCGCATTGAATATCCTGGGCTTCAAGGGTCTTGGCCATTGCTACCTCCCCCAATGGAGATGCTGAGAATGTACCGCGATGTACAGTACAATCCGGCGGAATCCAATGGGTTTGTAACCATCCCGGTCTAAGGGGGATTTCATGGCCCGGCATTACTCCACCAAGGATTTCTTCCGGCAGATGCCGAATGCGCTGCTGGCCCGTTACTTTCAGGGGCGAGGGTTGTTCGGGGGGCTGGACTTTGCCGCCATGAAGGAGGGCAAGCCGGACGCGCTGTTCGCGGCTTGGCTGGCACTACCGGACGCTCAGCGCAACGAGATGGACGCCGAGCTTCTGGACATCTTTGAGCTATGCTGTGAGAAGGGGTTTCTCGCCATCCTCGATGAGGCGCGTTGGCAGTTGCGCGAGACCCCGGCGCAACTCACTCCCTTGGTGGAAACCCTCTCGGCCCTGCCCAACCACTTCGAGCGCGCGATGGTCACCTTTCTGGACCACAAGGACTTTTGGAAGGGAGCAACCCGCTTTTACCATGCGGATACGCTGAGCTATTGGCGCAAGCGCAAGAACCTGCCGCATCGACCGGCGGTGGTGGATGATGCGAGCATCCAGCATCTTGCCGACTTGATCCGCAATTACTTCCACCATTCCGAGGGCCGGGGCAAGAATTGTGTGGTCGAACCCTACCGGCGCGGAGACTTGGACTATTTCTTCTGCTACCCCGAAGACCATTCCCAGCGCAGTATTGAGTGGGTGAACGGTGTGTTCGACCCGCGCCCGCATAATCCCGCGTTTGAGGTGGTGTATGTCTATTCGCAACAGGACGGCACGCTGGATCTGAACTTTCGCGGCTCGCACAAAGCCGTCGAACCGTTGCAAGGGATGTTTGCCCAGGCGATTCTCAAGCTGGAGGAACTGCCGCCAGACCCGAAGGATGTGCGCGTCTATGATCTGGACCCGCTGCGCCAGAAACATTTCAGCTTCAGCTATGCTGTGGGCAGCGGGATTGAACTGGTGGCGGTTAAAAAGCTCCGCCTTTCGTCGCGGGTGAACAAAGGCGACCGCATCACGGTAGAAGCGGATACGACGCAAGACCCGAATGCCGTCTATGTATTGCTCGACAAAATCAGTAAAGCGGTTTCGCTGCATTTATACAACATCACCCAAGTGGAGCTTGCGGCATCGGTGGTGGTAGATACCGACAAACCCGCCAAGGCTGTGACTATCCGCATTACCCACCCGAATTCCTGCTCGCTCAAGTACGATGAATTGGATTTGAAATTGCGCGACATGCTGGAAGCGTCCGGGATCGAGCCCAAGGAACCGATGTAAGTGAGCATGACGGAAATTCTTGAGCCATGACGTCCCAAACGGCCCTGATCGAACTGCTGGAACGTATCGGTGCACGGTCTGGCGCGGTGGTGTTTGTCAGCGACTACGAGTTACGCGAATGGCCACGCGCCGCCGTGGCGGCGATGAACGCACACGGCTTGATCACGAAGACCAGCCCGGCCACGAGCACGGTGTGTCCCGGCTGCGAGCAAGAATGTGTCATGCCCGTCCATGTCATTCACGCCAGGGCGCGTCAGCCGGACGCGTTTATCGTGTGTGATACGCGCAGCGACATCGGCCGTGTGCCCGTGCCAGTGGATCGACTTGACCAGTGGCAGGCGACGGGAGAATCCGTTGCGGCGCTGCTCGCTGGATTGCTTGGCTTGCATCGGTCCGGCGGAAGCAGCGGCGATGCCACCCGCTGGGAAGTCGGGATGTTCAAGGGCGGGAAGCATTCTAGCCACCTTGTATTGGTTGCTGATGGCCGTCTCACCCTCTCGCTGGCCGGTCATTCCATCCCTTTGGCCGATGTGCTGACTCTGAAAGGAAGGGCCTTCACGGTGGACCGGCGGATGTTGAACCGTCTTGTCGATGACCCCGCCGGGGGGGCTGGTGATGTGGAATCGGCGGCGCAGCGACGCGCACGACTCAAAAAGCGTGTGCGAGCATTAAAGGCCCAGGGCGTTAAGGCCTTCTTGAAGACCCTCGCTGATGAAGAAGGCATTTCCACGTCACGTTTGAAGCAACTCCTGCACGAAGACACCGCTCCAGCCAAGTCCCGATCGGACTGGTAATCCCACACGGGGGCTACCCCGTCCCTTTCAAATCCCAGCTTTGACGCGGCTTGGCGCGATGTCTCGCGAGACAGCTTGCGAGATAGTCCCCTGTCTCGTTCTCAATGCGTCACCATGTTCAATACATGCCTAAGGAGGGCAAACATGGTTACGATGATCCTGAGACTTCCTGCCGTCAAGGCCCGCACCGGGCTTTCCCGCAGCACGATCTACCTCCGTATCGCGGAAGGCAGCTTCCCTCCGCCCGTTTCGCTGGGCGATAGGGCTGTTGGGTGGATTGAGGCCGAGGTGAATGATTGGGTGACCAGGCGCATCGAAGCCAGCCGCAAGGCGGCACGGTGAGAGCATGACACATTTCAACTCCAATCCATCGGAAACCGGCAAAACCGGTGAAACCAACACGGTGAGCAATGACGCGTTTCTGCGCGGGGTGTTCGGCGACAATCTGGGCGGTGTGCAGCCCGTGCTGGTCAGCTTCGAAGGCAGCCCGTCCAGTGTCAGTCGCAAGGCATGGTTTGGTCAGCCATGGTCTGGCGACGCCGATCAGAACGGGAACCTGCCCGCTATGGCGAACAATTACTTCAGTCTTGGGGTATTTCGTCCTGACGAAGCCGGGCAGTACCGGAGACAGAAGGGACGCTTTCACGCGCTGTATGCCGTCATGCTGGACGATGTGGGCACCAAGGTGGCCATGGATCGGCTGACCTTATTGCCGAGTTGGTTGCTGGAAACGTCACCCAATAACTATCAAGCGGGGTATCTGCTGCGCGAACCACTGGTGGATGGCCATGCAGCGGACCGGCTGATGCACGCCATTGTGAATGCCGGGCTGTGCGATCCTGGCGCCAATGGCCCATGCGCACGGCTGGCGCGGTTGCCGGTAGCAGTCAACGGCAAGCATGTGCCGCCGTTCCCCTGCCGTCTTGAGAAATGGGCGCCAGCGGTACGGTATTCGGTGCCAGAGCTGGTGGACGGGCTTCAGTTGGAAGTCGCACCAGCGGAGCGTCCACGGCGGCAGGGCGCACGAGGAGTGCAGGCGCAACCGGTGGACGGCGACCCGGTCTGGATTCCACGTCCAGAGGAAAACGCCGTCCTTGCCGCACTGCGGGAACGTGGCGCTTACAAAGTGCCACTGGGTGATGGCAGACACGACATCACCTGTCCGTGGGTGAAGGAACACACAAGCATGGTGGATAGCGGCACGGCCTATTTCGAGCCCGACGACCATTGGCCCATTGGTGGGTTCAAATGCCTGCATGGGCATTGCGCGGACCGGCATATCCGCGACTTGCTGCGTGTCCTCGATATTGAAGTCGGCACGGCGCGCATGAAGCCTACTATCCGCATCATGGCGGGAGAAATTCATCGCGTGGTGGACGCCGCCGAACGAGAATTGGCGCAGTCGCGGCGGCACTATCAACGGGGCAGTTTGATTGTCACGGTGGTCACTTGCCCCGGCACACGAGAAACGCGTGTGCAAGACGTGTCGCAGCCTGCGTTGGTGCGGGCACTGGCCGGTGTGGCGACCTGGGAACGCTTCGACGCTCGCGCACAGGATTGGGTGCGCATCGACCCGCCTGCCCGCCATGCGGCGGTGCTGTTCGATGCCAACAGCTACGCGCATCTGCCCGTACTCAACGGATTGGCCCGCCAACCGTACCTGCGCCCGGACGGCAGTCTGATGACCGCGTCGGGATACGACCCAGGTACCGGCATGTTCGGCGTGTTCGACGCACGGGAGTTTGCCGTTCCCGATCATCCGTCCCGCGCCGATGCCGAAACTGCGCTCGCCGTGCTGCAAGACGTGCTGGCAGAGTTCAGCTTCGCTACCAAGACGGACCGGGCGGCGGCGCTGGCGGCGATCCTGACGGCCGTGATTCGAGCCAGCCTTTCCCTTGCGCCTATGTTCCACGCGCAAGCGCATGTGGTCGGCTCCGGCAAGTCCTACTTGTGCGAGCTGATTACGGCTTTTGCCACGCCGCAGTGTGGCACGCCCACCACGTTCCCTGGCGATGACGAGGAATGCCGTAAGCTGCTGCTGGCGGAGCTGATGCGCGCCCCGGCGGTGATCGAGTTCGACAATCTCACCGGCGACTTGGTGGCGCACAAGAGCCTGTGCACGGTGTTGACCTCGGAATTTCTATCCGGGCGTATCCTCGGTGTGTCGAAGACGACCACCGTCCGCACCCGTGCCTTGTTCCTGTCCAGCGGCAACAATGTCGGTCCGGTACAGGACATGACGCGCCGCTGTATCTCTATTCGCCTCGATCCCGGTGTAGAGATTCCAACGGCGCGCACCTTCACGCGGCCAGACTTGGTGCGCGACCTGCTGCGTGAGCGTGGGCGCTATGTTTCCGCAGCATTGACGATCGTGCGGGCCTGGATTGTTGCGGGTCAACCAAAGACCGAATGTAAATCGTTGGCGAGTTATGGCGACTGGTCGGACCTGTGCCGTCAGCCCTTGCTGTGGCTTGGCTGTGCCGACCCGACCGCCTCAGTCTTCGAGGCTATGGCCGAAGACCCCGACCGCGAGACGCTGGCGCGGTTGCTTGTTGCGTGGCAAGCGGTGTTTGGCAAGGCTCCGACTATGGTACGCGATGCCGTCAAACAAGCCCATCTCTTACAAAATGAGCATGTGGAATTGCGTGAGGTTTTGCATGACATCGCTGATGAGCGGGGCGAGATCAACCGCCGCAAACTCGGCTGGTGGATCAAGCGTCATGCGGGGCGCATTGTTGGCGGCCAGCGCTTTGTGCGCGCCAGTGGAAACAGCTCGGCGGAGAAGTGGCGGGTGGAATCGGTTTCGCCGCTTTCGCCGGTTTCGTGCGATATGAAAGAGACAACTGTCAGTGAAGCGGATGCTTAGTTGTGCACGAGTACATATTGAATAACATACAAGTTCCCAAATGATTTCGACAAAATGTGAGGCCAGAAATGGGGGGATTGGGGAGCGGGCGGCACTGGCATTATGGGGCACACGACACGACCGACGACTACCGAGCCATCGACGTGCGACGCTGGCAACGGGATGGATTCCTCAGACCAGGCCGCACTTTCGGGTGGCAGTGGACCCGCAACAACCAGGTAACCGCATCCATCCAGGTGCGTGTGGACACGGGTTGTGTGTGGTTGATCTATCGCCATCGAAGCGGCGGTGATGAATGGAAGGATGAAAACTATCCCGTGTGTCTCGACCGGACATCTTGTCACCTTGGCGGTCAACGTCCATGGTTCCGCTGTCCGGCACTCGGCTGTAGGCGGCGCGTGGCGATTCTTTATGGCGGTGGCATCTTTGCTTGCCGCCGTTGTCACAAGCTGGCCTATCCCAGCCAGCGTGAAACCACGGATGGCCGAGCCAGACTGCGTGCAGAAAGAATCCGGGAGAAACTAGGATGGGAGCCTGGTATTTTGAACCCTGGCGGTATGAAGCCGAAAGGTATGCACTGGAAGACCTTCGAGCGATTGTTTGGTGAGTATAATGCGAATGTCGAACAATCGCTGGCAGGAATGGCGTTACGGTTTGGATTCAAGCGATAGAGACGCAGTGCGAGAGAGGGGGCAACTTTGGGGGCATGTCTCAAAGCGCCAATCTTCTACTTCTTGTAGGATCAAAGCGTTACGGCAAGTATTCGGTAGTCCTCGCCCCAAACCGCACTTCGTGCGACCCGGCGCCTCTTTTGCGATGTATCGCGATTGATGGCGCCGGAGAAATCCTCCAGTTGTTCATGTTCTGATACCGCACTGTGTGCGTGCCGCTGGCCCTCTGATTAATGCGAGCAGATAAGTGCTACCAGTGTTTTTCTTACGCCCCTCTTGCTTGCCCCACATGTTCAGTGTCGATATCTCGCTAAGGGCATCGAGGGAACGTCGATCCTTCAGCGTTTCTTCCGGTTCACGAATCTTTGTCCATGGACTGTCTGCGCTGGATTTGTTCCCGCCTATTTGGGTACTCTGAACGAGCGGTGTTTCTCGGATCGGTAGGAGTGCCTATGGTGTGGATCAGAGCGATAGGGGTCCTGGCATTAACAGGCTTGGTTTCGACTGGTTCAACCGGACCGGTCTCTGCGCTAGCGAGCGAGCCTGCGGCACTAAAGACCGATACGATTCCCCCGCCTCCCCCTCCGAAGACAGAACCGGCTCCTGCTCAAGTCCCACAGCCTATACCCCAGAAACCAAAAGCGGCCGAGGCGGAACCGAAGCCAGCCACAAAACCACAACAGCCCGCGAACAATGTTGCCGGAGCAAAACCGGTCCCCGCGCCGCCTCTTCCTGCTGAGGTCACCGGCAAGGATGGTGCCCCGATGGTGTTGGTGCCTGCGGGTGAATTCTCCATGGGGAGCGACAAGGGCGATGACGATGAACAGCCGATTCACAAGGTGTTTCTTGACGGTTTCTATATCGACAAATTTGAAGTCACGAATGGGCGATTTGCAAAATTCGTGGAGGCGATTCTGAGTGAGCCGCCCTGGGGGTTTGCGGATAAGGATACCCCCCTGGTCCAGGCTGATCGGCCGGTGCGTTGGGTGAGCTGGATGGATGCGACGGGTTACTGCTTGTGGGCGGGCAAACGGTTACCGACGGAAGCGGAGTGGGAGAAAGCGGCACGAGGAGCCGATGGAAGGATGTACCCCTGGGGCAATGAGCCGCCCACTCCAGCCCATGCGGTGTTTGGGCTGAAGGAAGGGGGAGCCGAGACGGTGTCGCCGATTGGCAATCGTGACAAGGGGAAGAGCCCGTACGGGGTGCATGATCTGGCGGGGAATCTGTATGAATGGGTGATGGACTGGTACGACGAGGAGTTCTATACGAAGTTTGCGAAAAATCCGGCGATCAACCCCCGCGGCCCGAGTGAAGGGACCGCGAAGGCGCAGCGCGGCGGATCGTACATCAACAACCCGTACCGGCTGCGGTCTTCGTTTCGTACCAAAGGTGATCCCACGGAACAGGATCCGAATGTCGGCTTCCGGTGTGCGCAGGATATCCCCAAACTTCCCTAGCCTTCCGCATGAATCTGCCCCCGTTTAGGCTTGTTCTGTTGCGGCAACGCCCTTCTTAAATGTCGTGTAGACATACACGGGAATACCCAGGTCTTTGAGCGTGGCGTGAATCAGGGGTTTCACCTCGTCCCACGTCAACCCTCCCACTCCCGTCGCCAGCCTCGGCAGAGCCAGGCTCGTGACCTGTTGAGCCTGGATTTCTTTCTTCAGGGCTTGCAGCACGTGATTGATATTGGGGACGGTCGCTTTTCCAGGATTGCCCTGATGGCCGTCTGGCGCTTCTTGGGTAAACAGATTGATAATGACGGGCGAGCCCGGCCCCTTCCAACTCCACAGGGTTCCCGGTTTGGGATTGTAGGTCTGACAGTAATGCCGGAAATCTTTGTACATCCCGGGCCATTGTTCGCGAAGCGATAAGGCCAGGCCTTGCTTGAAATCGTCGTGTGGGGCAATCCCATGGGCGATGGCAGTGGCTTTGGATAA
>JAFMIZ010000019.1 GCA_017853715.1 Pedosphaera sp. | reverse complement strand
CGATGAACAGCACGAAGCACACGGCGATCTTGCGGAACAGCGGCGAGTCGAACCGGCCCTCAGCGAAATCGGGAATCGTGTAAGCCCCGAAGCGCCGCAACGGCCCGGCGATGAACAACAGCAGGAACAGATACCCACACGCGTAACAGACCGGATACCACAGCGCGTCGTAACCGCTCGACATCACCATGCCTGCGATGCCCATGAAACTGGCGGCGCTGAGGTATTCACCCGAGATGGCGCTGGCATTCCAGCCGACGCTCACGCTGCGGCCGGCCACGAAAAAGTCGCTGGCCGTCTTGGAAGTCTTCGCTGAGCGAAAGCCCATCCAAATCGTCACGACGACGGTGATGGCGCTGAAGGCGAGGATGTAGGGGTCAACTGCGGTGGCGAGGATGGGTTCCATGGGTGATTGAAAAAAGGGTGAAGGGGAGAAAAGGTGAAAGGGTGATCAGGCGCGGGTGCGTGGGTTATTCAGGAGCCACACTTCGGGATTGTTCTGCATGTTTACCAACTTTCCCATGATGTGGTCATAGCTTTTATGCAGTTCGCGTCCTTCCTTTGCGGTGATGTAGTCGCACCGAACCGCGTATTCGATCCAAGTTTGAGTCTCGGCGGCTTCGCTTTCGGAGCCATTCAGTTTATCGCAGAAGGCAGCTTCGTATCGTCTGCGGCGCCATCCTTCTGAAATATGGCAAGATACGGAACGCGAAGACCGGCTGACTTGGTCAGTGAGCGAATACATTTCTTCGCGCGGAAACTTCTTTGACAACTCAAACAAACGCATTCCTGCCTCGACTGACAGTTTATAGACGTCCAACTGCCAGTGATGGGTGATCTTGCCCTTGGCTGTCACAACGAAGAATTCTCCCTTTCTCCATCTCCCCCTTTCACCCCTGCAACCTCGCTTTCCTCCAGCGCAATCGACTTGCGGATGAAATAGAAGGAGATGACCCACACGGCGGGGAAGAATCCCACGCCGAGCAGGAACCACGTCAAAGTGAAGCCGAAGATGCGTCTGGCCATTAGTTCCGGTGCAAAATAGTTCGCGACGGGCAGGCCTAGCAGGACCACCAGGAAGGCCAAGGCGCAGGTGATGGAGAGCTTGAGTTGTTTGCGCATCAGCGAACGCAGGAAGTCTTCGCTGTGCATGTCCGGCTTGGGTGACGGCGGATTTTGCATTGGGCGAGGATGGTTTACCCGAATTCTCCCCATTAGCGCAACCCCCCGAATCACCGGTATTTAGGACAACTCGTTGAGGCTGCCCGCCTCCGACTTCCGACCAAGCCAAATCATGTTGCGCCTTTGGCAAAATACGGAAGGCCCGACCCGCTTGGCAATCTAGGCTGTTCTTAGGGACGCACGCCGGTCATCGGCCCTCCCGGAAACAACACTTCAACGCATGAACGCCCGCAAAATGGTCACGCTCGACGGCAATGAGGCCGTCGCCAACATCGCCTACCGCCTCAACGAGGTCATGGCCATTTACCCCATCACGCCATCCTCCCCTATGGCCGAATTCTGCGACCAATGGTCGTCCGAGGGGAAGCCCAATCTCTGGAGCACCGTGCCGTCCGTGGTGCAATATCAGAGCGAAGGTGGCGCAGTTGGCGGCGTCCACGGTGCGCTGCAAACAGGCACCATGGCCACCACCTTCACAGCGTCCCAGGGTTTGCTGCTGATGATTCCCAACATGTTCAAGATCGCGGGCGAATTGTTGCCGTGCGTCTTCCACGTGACCGCCCGCACGGTGGCCACCCACGCGTTGTCCATCTTCGGCGACCATAGCGACGTGATGGCCGTTCGGTCTTGCGGTTGGGGCATGCTTTGTTCTGCCAGTGTCCAAGAGGCGACGGACCTTGCGCTCATCGCCCAGGCTGCCTCGCTCAAATCGCGCCTGCCGTTTGTTCATTTCTTCGACGGCTTCCGCACCTCGCATGAAGTGCAAAAAATCGAGATGCCGGCCGAGAGCGATCTCAAGGCGATGATTGACGACCGCCTGATTGCCGAGTTCCGAGGTCGCGCCATGACGCCGGACAAACCCGTCCTGCGCGGCACGGCGCAGAATCCTGATGCGTTCTTCCAAGGCCGCGAGGCGTGCAACCCGTTTTACGCGGCGACTCCCCGGATTGTGCAGGAGACCATGGCCCAGTTCGCCCGGGTGGTGGGACGCAGCTACAATCTGTTCGACTACGTGGGCGCGCCCGATGCCGAGCGCGTCATCGTGTTGATGGGTTCCGGTTGTGAAGTTGCCCACGAAGCCGTGGATCATTTGACCAGGCAGGGCGAAAAAGTGGGCATCCTGAAGGTGCGCCTGTTCCGGCCGTTCGATGTCAGCAGCTTCCTCGGCACTCTGCCGGCTAGTGTGAAGCGCATTGCGGTGCTGGATCGCACCAAGGAGCCCGGCGCGGCCGGCGAACCGATGTATCAGGATGTCATGACCGCCGTGGCCGAGGCGGTGGTGAATGGCTCAAGTCAGTTCAGGACCATGCCCAAGATTTTGGGCGGGCGGTATGGCTTGTCTTCCAAGGAATTCACGCCGGCCATGGTCAAGGCGGTGTTCGACAATCTCGCTGCCGACCAGCCCAAGCATGGGTTCACCGTGGGTATTCATGACGACATCTCCGGCACGAGCCTGTCGGTGGATGCCAAATTCTCCACCGAACCAGACTCCGTTATCCGCGCGATGTTCTACGGCCTCGGTGCCGACGGCACCGTCGGTGCGAACAAGAACTCCATCAAGATCATCGGTGAGGAAACCGACAACTACGCGCAGGGTTATTTTGTGTATGACTCGAAGAAGTCCGGCAGCATGACCGTGTCCCACTTGCGATTCGGTCCGCAGCCGATTCGGTCGAGTTACTTGGTTAGTCGCGCCAACTTCGTGGCCTGTCATTTGCCCGGCTTTATGGAGAAGTATGACATTCTTCGGAACCTGGTGCCGGGCGGAACCTTCCTGTTGAACACGCCGCACTCTGCGTCCGAGATTTGGTCTCGGCTTCCCACCCCGGTCCAGAAACAGCTCGTTTCCAAAAAGGCGAAGTTCTACGTGATTGATGCCACCACCGTTGCCCGCAATAGCGGCATGGGCGGGCGCATCAACACCATCATGCAGGTCTGTTTCTTCGCGTTGGCCGGGGTGTTGCCACGTGAACAGGCGATCGAGCAGATCAAGAAATCCATCAAGAAAACCTACGGCAAGAAGGGCGAGGAGGTGGTGGTCATGAACCTCAAGGCTGTGGACAACACGCTCGAACACCTGCACGAAGTCTCCATCACTGGCAAGATTAACGGCATCGGCAACTTACTCCCGCCCGTCACGCCCAACGCCCCGGAGTTTGTGAAGCATGTAATCGGCAAGCTGACCGCCGGTGACGGCGATGAGTTGCCGGTCAGTGTGTTTCCGGTGGATGGCACGTTCCCGACGGCGACGGCGCAGTATGAGAAGCGCAATCTTGCCTTGGAGATTCCGGTTTGGGACGAGAAGGTTTGCATCCAGTGCTTGAAGTGCGTGGCCATCTGTCCGCACGCGACCATCCGCGCCAAGGTTTACGACGCGACCGAAACTGCGAATGCGCCGGCTACCTTTAAGTCCACTGATTCGCGCCTGCCCGAGTTCAAGGGCCGCAAGTTCACGCTGCAAGTGGCGGCTGAGGATTGCACCGGCTGCGGTATCTGCGTGGATGTCTGCCCGGCCAAGAACAAAGCCGAGGCAAGGCTCAAAGCGATTAACATGCGCCCGCAGGCGCCGTTGCGCGATGCCGAACGCACCAACTGGGATTTCTTCCTCGATTTGCCGGAATTGGATCGGCGCACGCTCAAACCCACCCAGCTCCGCCAGCAGCAGCTCATGCAGCCCTTGTTCGAGTTCAGCGGCGCGTGCTCGGGCTGTGGCGAGACGCCGTATGTAAAGATGCTCTCACAGCTCTTCGGCGACCGCGCCGTGATTGCCAACGCCACCGGCTGCTCCTCGATTTATGGCGGCAATCTCCCCAGCACTCCCTACGCGACCAACAAATGCGGTCGCGGCCCCACTTGGTGCAACTCGCTCTTCGAAGACAATGCGGAGTTCGGTCTGGGTTTCCGGGTTTCCATCGACAAGCAGCGCGAATTTGCCTGCGAACTTGTCAAAAAACTCGCCCCCCAGCTGGGCGACAACCTCATCAATGACCTGCTGTTGGCCGACCAAAGCACGGAGGCGGGCATTTTCGATCAACGCGACCGTGTCGTGGCGCTGAAACAGAAGCTCGCGCAGTTGTCTTCCAACGAGGCAAAGCTGCTTGCGCCTCTTGCTGACACCCTGGTCAAGAAGAGCGTGTGGATTCTCGGGGGCGACGGCTGGGCCTACGACATCGGTTACGGTGGCTTGGATCACGTCCTTGCCAGTGGCCGCGACGTCAACGTCCTCGTGATGGATACCGAAGTGTATTCCAACACGGGCGGCCAGATGTCCAAAGCCACTCCGCGTGGCGCGGTGGCCAAGTTTGCCGCCGGCGGCAAGCCCGCGGGTAAGAAGGATCTCGGCCTCATCGCCATGACCTACGGCAACATATACGTCGCCAGCGTGGCGATGGGCGCGAAGGATGAACAAACGCTCAAGGCGTTCGTTGAAGCGGAGAGCTATCCCGGGCCGTCCCTGATAATTGCCTACAGCCATTGCATCGCACACGGCATCGCGCTCGATCTGGGCGTCGGGGCGCGGCAGCAGAAGGCCGCAGTCGAATCTGGTCAGTGGCTGCTCTATCGCTACGACCCGCGGCGGGCCGAACGCGGCCAGAATCCCCTGCAACTCGACTCGTCGGCCGCCAAAACCCAGGTGCAGGATTACATGCTCTCGGAGAACCGGTTCAAAATGCTTACCAAGAGCAAGCCGGATGAAGCAAAGCGCTTCTTCGCGCAGGCGCAGGTGGATGCCGACCGGCGTTGGAAATTCTACGAGTATCTGGCCAAGCGGTCCTATGTGGAAGGCCAGCCTCCGGTCACACCGCCGCAACCTTCGACGGTGGAGAACTAGCGCACTACAACGAGACAGGAATTATTATGGACCTCAGCACCAATTATCTCGGACTGAAACTCCGCACGCCCCTGGTGCCGTCTGCTTCGCCGCTGTCGGAGGAGATTGATAGCATCAAACGCCTGGAGGATGCGGGTGCCTCCGCAGTGGTGTTGTTTTCGCTGTTTGAAGAGGAGTTGCGCAATGATCGCATCGAACTCGCCCAGCATCTGGAGCACGGCACCGAGAGTTTTCCCGAGGCGCTGACGTATTTTCCTGAGCCCGAAGATTTGAAGCTGGGGCCGGAGGAATATTTGAAGCACATCGCTCGCGCCAAAGCGGCCGTGAACATCCCCATCATCGCGAGCCTGAACGGCTCCTCTGTGGGCGGTTGGACCGATTATGCCGAGCAAATCGAGCAGGCTGGTGCGGACGCGCTTGAGTTGAATATCTATTATATCCCGGCCGACATTGATCTCACAGGGGGCGAAGTCGAGCAGACTTATCTGGAGATCCTCAGGGCGGTGAAATCCAAGGTGAAGATCCCGGTGGCGGTGAAGCTGAGCCCGTTCTTCAGCAGCTTTGCGAACATGGCAAAGCGCCTCGACGAAGCGGGCGCCAACGGCCTTGTCCTCTTCAACCGTTTCTATCAGCCCGACATCAACCTCGAAACGCTCGAGATCAATCCGAATATCCTCCTCAGCACCCCCATGGCGATGCGCGTGCCGTTGCGCTGGGTGGCGATTCTCTACGGGCAAATCAAGGCCAGCCTCGCCGCCACCAGTGGCGTGCATCGAGCGAGTGACGTGCTGAAGATGCTCATGGCGGGCGCGGATGTGACGCAACTTTGTTCCGTTCTGTTGCGGCACGGCGCACGCCAGCTTGCGGTGCTCGAGAAGGACCTGGTCGCGTGGATGGAAGAGCACGAATACGAATCTGTCGAGCAACTCAAAGGCAGCCTCAGCCAGAGGAACTGTGAGGACCCGAGTGCCTTTGAGCGCGCCCAGTACATGCGCGCCATCTCGACGTATCCGGTGCATGTGCCACGGATCGGTTAAGTTTGGTCAACACGCAGCCTGCCACGGGTCGTTTGCGTTGTTCACCTCGTGCGGTTGAGTGGTTCGCTGTCGCACGGTCGTGACACGGCTGTTTCAACTGGGGACACCCCGGGGAGGGCCGCCCGTCATGCCACCACAACTAACAGGTGTCTTCCGGGCTGAGATACCATTAGTGGTGCCTTAAACTATTTCATCGCATATTTGCCCCGGGGCATCGTGCTTGCTCTCAGTGTTGCGAATCAAGGCAACCTGTTTGCATGAATGCTCATGACTTCATTCGGATTTTGGCTCAACTGGCCGTGCGACTCCGGAAACCACGCGTGTCGAGCGGCTTGTTGGCGTTTTTGGTTGGATTCTTTGCTTGGAATGCTGAGGCGCAGGTCATTCACCGCATCTCGGCTCCGGGGAAGTTCTATGTAGACAACAAGGACAACGGCGGCGTGCCCGCGGATGTTGTTTACAATTACGCTGTCTACACCATTTCCAACAACACCGGCGTTACCATTCCGAGCATTTACGTCGCACTGACCAATATCTATCCGACGAACCGCATTCAGCTTGCCCCGAAGGATAATGGCATTCGCACCTTGGGCGCATTGGCCCCGGGCGAAACCAAGTTGGCCGCCTTCTACCTGAAAGGCCCCGGTTTCACGGGCAATTCGGACACGCTGCTTAACGTCACCAATGAGGTTCACTCCATTCAGGTTTGGGCGGGCCCGCCAATCGAAGGCACCTTGCTGTCGGTTTCCAATTACAGCTACACGAACATCATCTTCCTGATCGAGGCGGCGGCAAACAAGGTCACCGTCATCACCAACCTCAATCCGCTCGCCGTTCTTGGCTCCGAGGTCACACTCGTCATTGCTGGCGATACGGGCACCATCGGTGGCAATAACAGCATCGCATTTTCACCGGGCGTATTGGGCTCCTGGCGGCCTGACGCATATCAGCTCCAGAAAACTGTGGTGCGGTTCAGTCAAAACCCGACTTACACCAATCGACTTTACTTTGATCCGACCATTGCCGGATTTACCAACTTCGCGGGCCAGACCTACACCAACACGTTCCTCTTCCGGGCCGTGAAAGTGACCGGCACGAACCTGCCCAACAGCCCCTTTGCCTTCGTGGACAGCGGCTCCGGCACCAAGCATACCGCGTTGTCGTCGCTGGCTTCCGGGGGGGGCGGCAATCAGATCTATTCCGCCTCCAACCTCTTTTCCATCGTCAGCCACACCGTAACGCCGACGTCGCTGCTGGCGCCGGGTGGTTTGATCACTTACTCAGTCACCTTTTCGAACGGATTCTTCCTGCCCTTGGACCTTGATGAGATCGTCAGCGTCCTGCCCGGCCTTCCCGGCAACGTGACCTACGTGCCCGGCAGCGCCACCTTCAACTCGCTCACGCTCACGAATCCGATCATCCAAGGTCAGACGCTGCGCTGGGCCATGCCGTTTACCTTTGCGGGTAATGGGACCGGCACACTGACCTTCCAGGCGATCGCGCCGCAGCCCGCAGGGAATTACACCAATCGCGTCACCGGCGTCCTCGGCAATGAACAAATCGACCTGACGGCGGATACCACCGACAACAGCCCGGCAACCTCCGTGTTCACCGTCATTCCGGTCTCGGATCTGGGCCTGACGAAGAGCGGCCCCTCAACCACCCCGGCGGCGAGCAGTTTTGATTACACTCTCACCGTCACCAACCTTGGGCCATCCCCGGCCAGTGGCGTTGCGGTGACGGATGCGCTGCCGGCCGCGGTGACATTCGTCAGCGCGGGCAGCGGCGGATTCCTCAGCGGCGGCAACGTGATTTGGACCAATCTGAGCATCGCTGCCAGCAACTCCGCGACCGTGACGGTGACGGTGACGGCGCCGCCCGATGGGATGAACCTCAGCAACACGGCGGTTGTTTCCGGCCCGAACCTTGATCCTAACTCAACCAACAACGTCACGCCGCCGGTGTTCACCAGCGTCACACCTGTCGCAGATCTTCAGCTCATCAAGACCGGGCCGCCGGTGATCGCGAACAGTGCCAACTTCAGTTACACGCTGCTCGTGACCAACCACGGTCCCTCGGCGGCGACGAATGTTTCTGTTACCGACGTCCTGCCGGGCAACGTGAGTTTTGTAAGCGCCAGCAACGGCGGTTTCCTGAGCGGTGGGAATGTCATGTGGACCAACTTGGGAACGCTGCCCGCGAATGCCACCTTCGCCCTGACACTTACCGTGACCGCGCCAGCCAGCGGCAGCACAACCAACACCGCCAGCGTCAGCAGTCCGACCGCCGACCCCAACGGTGGCAACAACAGCGCTCCTCCCGTTGTCTCGAGTGTCGGTAACGTGCCGCCCACTACCGTGAATGACACGGCGGCAATTCCTCGCAATACGCCTATCAGCGTCAACGTCCTCGCCAATGATTCCGACGCGAACGGCGACCCGCTCACGTTGATCAACGTCACGCAGACCAACGGCGCGGCCATCGTCAATGGCCCGGCTGTGGACTTTTCACCCGCCACCAATTTTCTGGGCAACGTGCTGCTCACCTACACGGTTATGGATGGGCAGGGCGGCACCAACACCGGCCTGTTGACCATCAGCGTCACCAACCGCCCACCCGTGGCGTTGAATGATGCCGCCATGGCGACCAATGGCGTGCCCCGCCAGTTGTTCCCGTTGGTGAACGATTCCGATCCGGATGGCGATGCCTTGACGATCACCAATGCGGTTGCGAGCAACGGCACGGTCAGCATCAACCCGGGTGCCTCCCGCCTGACCTTCACCGCCACGAATTCCTTCAGCGGCGCCATTACCTACACCGTGAGCGATGGCTTTGGAGGGAGCGCCACGGCGATCATTGTCATCACGGGAAACAACATTGCTCCGACCGCCTTCAATCAGGGGATCGTCCTGCTGGAAGATTCGTTCACTAATCTCGTCTACACCGCCAGCGACGATGACACCAACCTGGCCTTTGCCGTTCTGAACGCACCCACGAATGGTCTGCTCTCCGCCTTCGATGCCAGTGCCGGCACGGCGACTTACACGCCCAACACCAACTACTTCGGCCCCGATCAATTTAGCTTCACGGTGTTCGACGGGCAGTATTACGCCACCGGGCTGGTGAATCTCACCATCCTCGGGGTCAACGACGCGCCGGTGGCCACGGACCAGAACCTCATCATGCCGGAGGATGTGGCCACGAATCTCGTGCTCGCCGCCAGCGATGTGGACAGCACCAATCTGGTGTTCGCCATTCTCACCGCTCCGACCAACGGCAACCTGAGCCTCCTCAACACGAACACCGGCGCGGTGACCTACACGCCTGCGACCAATTACTTTGGCCCCGATGGGTTCACGTTCACCGTGTTCGACGGCACGCTCTACGCCACCGGCAGCGTGAACCTGACGGTTTCGCCCGTGAACGACGCGCCCTTGGCGAGCAGCCAGTCCGTCACCAATCTTGAAGACGTGGCTTTCCCCATCACGCTGGCCGGCTCTGATGCGGACGGCCCCGTGACGAACTTCACCCTGGTCAGTCTCCCGCTGCACGGCGCGTTGTCCGGCACGGGCGCCAACCTGATCTACACCCCCGTGACCAACTACAATGGCGCGGACAGCTTTGCGTTTGCGGTGAATGACGGTTCGCTCACCAGTGCTGTCGCCACGGTGAGCATCGTGCTTCTGCCGGTGAACGATCCTCCGGCCCTGACCAATGACGTCGTGGTCATGAACGAGGACAGCACGAGCACAATTCGCGTGCTCCTGAATGACCGCGATACTGATGGCGACCCGCTCGTGTTGGTGAATGTCACCGCGCCCAGTGGCACCGCTACGGTCGTCGGCACCAATGTGGTGTTCACGCCTGCGCCGAACTTTAATGGCACCAATACCCTGACGTATTTCGTCACGGACGGGACGGTGACCAACAGCGCGTTCGTCACGGTCATCGTTCTCCCGGTCGATGACGCCCCCACCATCAACCACCTGACCGTCACAATCACCGAAGATTCCACCCTTTCCACCAACGTCGTGGGCGATGACCTGGACGGGGACGCACTGACTTACGGCGTCCTCTTCAAGAGCCCGACCAGTCTGCTGACGTTGAACACAGGCACAGGGCAATTCGACTACACGCCGCCACTCAACGACACGAGCACGAACCTGGTTCTGTTGTCCGTGTTTGATGGCAGCCTCTACGCCACCAGCACCGTGCAAATCATCATCATCCCGGTGAACGATGCGCCCGTGGCCAACAATCAATCGTTCGTCACGCCGGAGGATGTGGCCACGAATCTGGTGCTTGCGGCTTCCGACGTGGACAGCACCAACCTGACGTTTGCCATTCTCTCGGGTCCGGCCCACGGCAGTCTGAGCGGTTTGAACCCAGCCACCGGCGCGGTGACTTACACGCCCGCGACCAATTACAACGGCAACGACAGCTTCACGTTCACTGTGTTCGACGGCGCACTTTACGCCACCGGCACCGTCAGCATCATAGTCAGCCCCTTGAACGGCGCCCCGGTGCTCGCGCTGGTCATTCCGAATCAAGCGGGTGTCTACGGCTCACCGTTCAGCTACACCCTCCCGGCAAACACATTTACGGACGCGGACGCCGGACAAACGCTCACCTTGACGGCGAGCAACCTGCCGCCCGGCATCACGTTCAACGCCACCACGCACACTTTCAGCGGCACGCCGACGCTTGGCATATTTGCCTTACCCGTCACGGTTGTGGCGACCGACGATGGCGCGCCGAGTCTGAGCGCTTCCGCCACCTTTAACATCAGCATCGCTCCCGTCGTGCTCACAGTGACTGCGAACAACCAGATCCGTGCCTACAACCAGTCCAATCCGCCGCTCACCTACTCCGTGACGGGCTTTGTGCTGGGCGATACCACCAATGTCGTCAGCGGAGCACCCGGCCTGAGCACCGCTGCTGCGATCAGCAGTCCGGTTGGCGTTTACCCCGTCTCCGTCAGTGCCGGCTCGCTGGCCGCCACCAACTACATCTTCAGTCGTGTGGACGGCACGTTGACCGTCACCAGTGCGACCGCCACTGTGACCTGGACGCCAGCCGGCCCGGTTACCTATGGCACGCCGCTCGGCACCAACCAGAACAACGCCACGGCCTCCGTGCCCGGCACGTTCACTTACAACCCGACCAATGGCTCCGTCCTCCCCGTGGGCACCAACAGCTTGAGCGTCCTGTTCAACCCGACGGACACCAACTACACCTCAGTCAATCTCACCGCCCCGCTGGTCATCTTTCCCGCGTCGCTTACGGTCACGGCGGACAACCAGGTCCGCGCCTTCGGTCAGAACAATCCTGCGCTCACCCACACCCTGACCGGTTTCGTCAACGGCGAGAACGCCAGCGTCGTCAGCGGTGCGCCCGTGTTGACCACCACCGCCACTAACAGCAGCCCCATCGGCATCTATCCGATCACTCTCAACTTGGGCACACTCGCGGCCAGCAACTACACCTTCACCGCCGTCAACGCCATCCTCACGGTGCAGCCCGTGTTCACCTGGCGTCAGGGCGCGAATGTGTTGAATCCGCAGACGGGGCTTTATGAGCAGCTGGTTACCGTTACCAACATCCTCAACACCACCGTGCCCGCCTTCCGGGTGCTGGTTGGTGACTTCGCGTCCACCAACGTCTGGCTCTGGAACGCCACGGGCACGAACGTTGATGGCCGCCGCTACGTGCAATACAACTCGCCGCTCGACCCCGGCAGCAACGCCACCGTGCGCCTCGAGTTCTACAACCCCACGCGCTTGCCGTTTACCAACTCCCTCGAGATCCAGGCCACCCTGCCCACGTCGGCGGTCACCAATCTCACCAACGGCGTGGCGACCGACCGCGCATTCGTGGACAACCGCGAGTCCGGCAACCCGCGCTTTGTCATCGAGTGGGTTTCCATTCCCGGACGCAGCTACACCGTCATCTACAGTGACGACAACATGCTGACCTGGCGCGCCGCCACGCCGTCTGTGACGGCCGCGGCGACACGGACACAGTGGTATGACGATGGACCGCCCAAGACCCAGGCCAAACCGATGTCGATCAGCAGCCGATTGTATCGGATCATCATCAATCCCTGAGTCGCCCGACAACTTGAGATCATTCATGAAGCATAACCAACAACTTAGGCTCGGACTGATTGCGGTGAGTTTGCTCGGAACCTTGAACGCGGCGGCCCAGCTGGAGCCACCCAAGGACCGGCTCACTTTCTCCGCGCGGTTCGGGTTGAATATCTCCGCGAAGATGACGGGTGCCAGCGCGGTGCCTGTGCCGCCTTCCATCCGCACGACCCCGGACGGCGATGCCTACAATTACGACAATGGCTTCAGATTCGCTGATGTCAGCGGCAGCGTTGATGGTTACACCTGGTATTGGGGTTACGATGGGAGCGGGCAGATTGACTCAGCGAACAACACGATTCTGCTCAGCAGCGCCGCTGGTAACGCCAGCCTCAATTCGCCTGACCTCGACGAAGATCCGGCGGCGGGCATGGAAATCACCTATACCCGCGAGCTCGGCGCTTCGGAGAGCATCCGCTACGGATTTGAGGGAGCCTTGAACTATCTGAATCTCAGCTTCAGCGGTGGCGGCTACAACCTGACGGCCCCCATCACCACCGACGCCTATGCATTTGTGCCCGGGACCACTCCGCCCGGCGCGCCCTACGGAGGCACGCTCAACGGGCCCGGCTTTGTGATCGGCAACAAGCCGGTCAGCTCTGCCACATCCATCGGCACGGTGGGCACGGTAACCGGCTCACGCGATTTCGAAGCAAGCCTTTGGGGAGCGCGCGTGGGTCCGTATGCAGAGCTCTACTTGAACAAGACCGTCAGCGTCAGCCTGTCGGGCGGGCTGGCGTTGGGTTGGTTGCATGGTTCCGTAAGCTGGAACGAAAGCTTCGCCTTCGCCAATGGCGCTACCGTGAGCGCCAGCGGCAGCGGCAATGACGATGCCTTGCTCGTAGGCGGCTACCTTGCGGCAAATGTGCACTGGCGTCTGGCTGAGCATTGGGCCGCTGCCGGTAGCGTGCAGTTTCAGTCGCTGGGCGACTATGACGAAGTGTTCGGCACCCGTCGCGTGGAGCTGGACCTTGGCCAGTCTTTCCTGTTCAGTCTCGGTGTGTGTTACGATTTCTAACCAGTTCTACTTGCCGATAATTTTCATGAGCCCGCGCTCGCGGCGGTTGCCGTCGAATTCGCCGGGGAGATTTTTTACCAGGGGCTGAAATCCAGTTTTCCCTGGGTGACGGCGACCACCACTTCGCGGCCCATGATCTGACGCTTCAGCTGTGCGTCGGCGTTATCTTCGCCCGTGCGGTTGTGATGGTAGTGCGACGCGGGCGCATGGGGTGCCAGCTTCTCCAAGCGGACCTCCTAGTCGTGGTGCAAGCCGGACTTGTCGTCATTGATGAACACGGAGGTCGTGATGTGCATGGTGTTGACGAGGCATAGTTCCTCCTTCACGCCGCTCTCGCGGACCAAGTCTGCTAGGTGTCCGTGCTGTTCACAAACCCGCGTCGCCCCGGCACTTCAAACCGCAATTGCTTGGTGAACGATTTCATGGCCCCAAACTGCCTGTCCGGAATGTGATTTCAACGCAGGATTCATCCGTGCCATTCGCATCCCCAAAGCAAACGCCACGGGCCGGTGAAGACCCGTGGCGTCAACCACAAAACAACCATCAACCAACCGATTCCCACAAAGCCTATTTCTTGAAGGACTTCATGTGCTCGACCGCCGCCTTGATCTCCTCATCGGAGAGGGTTTCGCCGTAGGCTTTCATCAGCGTCTTGCCGCCCGTATCTTTGAGCCCTTCCTTCACAGCTTTGGCACCCTTGTCCACCTCCACGGCCTCTTTGGAATAGTCCTTGCAGCCCAGCTTTTCACCCATCTTGGTCTTGCCCGTGCCGTCGTCGGCATGGCACTTGGCGCAATTCTTCGCATACAACTCGGCGCCATCGGCGGCCATGGCACTAGAACCGGCGGCAAACGCGCACACCGTCAGGAGAAGGATCATCTTTTTCATAAGCTTTTGTCCTGTCGCGTGATTCCACGCTTGGTTTGACGCCCGAACCATCGCATCCAACACTAGCGGCAACCACCCATCTGTTGGCCAACTTCGCACCTTTTTTGCAGGTACGGATTGCCCGCTGGTGGACGAGCAGGCAGGTTGGCGGGCCGTGACACAACCATCACATTCCCCAGCCCCCCAATTCACCAACCGCCTCGCCCGTGAGAAGTCCCCTTATTTGCTCCAGCACGCGCACAATCCCGTGCACTGGTATCCTTGGGGTGAAGAGGCCTTTGCGCGCGCCCGGAACGAGGGCAAACCCATCTTCCTCAGCATCGGCTACTCCACCTGTCATTGGTGCCATGTGATGGAGCGTGAATCCTTCGAGCACGAGAACGTGGGCAGATTTCTCAACGAACATTTCATCAGCATCAAAGTGGACCGCGAAGAGCGGCCGGACGTGGATAAAATCTACATGACCTTTGTGCAGGCGACGACCGGCTCCGGTGGCTGGCCGATGAGCGTGTTTCTCACCCCGGAGTTGAAGCCGTTCTTCGGCGGCACTTACTTCCCACCGGAGCCGCGACAAGGCCGCCCCGGCTTCCCGCAATTGCTGGAGCGCATCGCCGAGCTGTGGCGCGACCGGCGCGGCGATCTGGAACTGGGAGCCGAACAGACACACGCCCAGTTGGCGCAGATGATGAACGCACGCGGTGGCGAAGCCGTGGGCGGGGGCAGCGCTAGCGGGATTCCGCCGCGAGCCTTGGTGGAGTCGTGGTTGAAGGCAGCGGGCGAGTCATTCAAAGAGGTGTATGACCCACAGCACGGCGGGTTCGGCCGCGCGCCGAAGTTCCCGCAACCCAGCCAGCCGCAATTCCTGTTGCGTTACGCCCGGCGATTTCACGACGAAGCCGCGCTGAAAATGGTTCTGCACATGTGCGAGCGCATGGCGGCGGGCGGTATTCATGACCAATTGGGCGGCGGCTTTGCGCGTTATTCGGTGGACGCCGAGTGGCTGGTGCCGCACTTCGAGAAGATGCTCTACGACAATGCGCAGCTGGTGCAGTTGTATCTCGATGCGCACTTGGTGGCGTCCGGGCGGATGGATGGCGCGACGGACTCAGCTAGAGCTGAGCATCTCAACGCTCCAGCCCTCCAGCCCTCCACTTCTCCATTCGCCACCATCGTTCGCAGCACCCTCGACTATGTCCTGCGAGACATGACGCATCCGGACGGCGGCTTCTATTCTGCCGAGGACGCGGACAGCGAAGGCCATGAGGGAAAATTCTATTGTTGGACCTGGGCGGAATTATCCTCGCGGTTGACCGTGGAGGAATTCAACGTGGTGGTGAGGCACTATGGCATCACGCCGGCGGGCAATTTCGTGGATCACAGTCATCCCCAACCGCTGCTGGGGTTGAATGTATTAAGCGTGGCGGGGCTCGCCGCTAATCAGGCCGACGCTGCGCTGCTCGATTCTGCTCGCGCCAAAATGCTGGCCGTGCGCGCCCAACGGGTGCGTCCGCATCTGGATGACAAGGTCCTTGCTTCTTGGAACGGGCTGATGCTGGGCGCGTTTGCCCGGGCGTATGCCGTACTGGGTGATGAAAAGTATCGCGGCGCTGCAGAGAGGAATCTGAAGTTCATCCAGGCCGACCTTTGGGAGAATGGAACGCTCTATAACCGTTGGCGCGACGGCGAGCGTGACACCGTTCAGTTGCTCGACGCGTATGCTTTCTTGCTCGGTGGAGTGGTTGAGCTCTATGAGGCCACGCTGGTTCCGGAGACTTTGGCCTTCGCCATCGCCTTGGCCGAGGCGATGATCAAGCGCTTCTACGATGCGAGCCAGGGCGGCTTTTGGCAGAGCGATGCAGGCGCCACCGACTTGATTCTGCGGATCAAGGATGACTACGACGGTGCCGAACCTGCGGGCAACTCCGTTGCGACGCTGGCCTTGCTCAAACTGGCCGCGATGGCTGCCCGCAAGGACTTCCACGAGGTGGCGCAGCGCACATTGCTAGCCGGACACCAAAAGCTTTCCCGAGCGCCCCACGCTGTGTCTTACCTGCTCCAGGCACTGGACTATTGGGCCGATGAGCCCGCCCGTGTGGTTGTGGCTGGCGACCTCGGGAACGCTTTATTCCAGGACCTTTTGCATGCGGCCCATTCGGTCTATCAGCCGAACAAAGTCGTGTTGGGTGATGCTGGCCCCGTGGATGATCTTGCGCGTTCACTTTCGGTGCGGGATGGTGCCGCGGTTTACCTTTGTGCCGGCCAGACTTGCCAGCCCCCGACCACCGATTCAGCGGAAGTGCGAAAGCGGCTTTTTTTGATGAGCTGACGCGCGCCGGGCATGCGGCCCGTTCGTGTCCAAAAGCGGCTCATTTCAAGACATGTTTCTTATCAATCCGCGCGGCTAAGGAATACGCCCGTGGCACGCGCGACGCAAAGGACATCCTTGCGAGATTTGCATCCTATGAGATTCATCATCGAGTTCGGGGAGAAGGAAAAGCACCGCATGAAATATGACTTTAATCAGCTCTTCGGGCGGCTGGTGATCATGGCGGACGTCCGGCCGGTCAAGACCGCTTACCGTCTGGTGAACGAACCCGAGTTGGAAGCGCATGTCTCTCGCGTGGGTCGTTTCGAGAAATCGCTGGTCCGCATCGAGAAGCAGCGCAAGCAATTGCTGGGGCATCGCAATCGTGTTTTTGTCAACGACTGCCTGGTTAGGCGGTTGACAACAACTAGTACCAGGACGGCAGCCGCTCCTCCTCGTCGTCCTCGTTTTATTCCACGTCCGGGGACGAGCTGTGGGACGAGGACGCTGTCGGCATACACTGCTATGGATCTGGTCGGAATCGCTGGGTCAGCGCTCTACCCGTCTCGACAATCGCCGGTTGGTTGGTAGTTTGACTGCGTGAAATGCATCGCGCTTGCCGTCTTAACCTGCTTGGCCTTCGCATCTGATGCATTAGCCGAGTTGACCAATGCCGTCGCCGCCTCCGCCGTTGTCCGCACCAATTCCCTTGCAACTACCAACGATCCTGTTCAAGCCGAGTATGAACAGTTGATGGAACTGGATGACGCTGCTGCTGCAGAGATTGATGGCTGGATTATCGAGAACAACAAGTTTGAGGAGCAGGGTGGGGGCGTGCCGCGTGAAGAATTGTTGAGCCGCATCAGCCAGCGTCGTGAGCCGGTGCGCAAGGCCTACGAGGATTTCGTCAAACGTCATCCCAATCACGGTGACGGGCGGCTCGCCTTTGCCAGTTTCCTCGAGGATAGCGGTGATATCTCTGGTGCGCTTGAGCAGATGCTCAAAGCGAAGGAAGTGGACCCGACCAATCCGGCGGCGTGGAATAATCTCGCCAACTATTATGGACACTTTGGCGGCGTGACTAACGCGTTCACGCATTACGAAAGGGCCATCGAACTGGACCCCAAGGAGCCGGTTTATCACCAAAATTTCGGCACCACTGTTTTCCTCTTTCGCAAAGATGTGCGCGAACATTACGGTATCACCGAGCAGCAAGTGTTCAACAAGGCGCTGATGCTTTACTCGAACGCCCTGACGCTGGACCCGACGAACTTCCTGCTCGCGACGGACATTGCCATGACCTACTACGGCATCAAGCCGCCGCGCCGCGACGACGCCATGAAGGCATGGAATTACGCGCTCACACTGGCTGAATCTGATCTCGCGCGGGAGGGTGTCATGATTCATTTGGCGCGGACTGAGGCGATCGCCACCAATTTCACCAAGGCGCGGGAATATCTTGATGCCGTAACCAACGCCGAGCTTCAGGAGCTAAAAGGACGCGTGCTGCGCAGCCTTGAGGCCAAGGAGCTTCCCCAGTTGGAGGAGGAAGTGGGCAGGCGGCGCTGAGTCCTGGCGCGACGAATCAGTCTCCGGTCAAATCCTCGTAGCTGCGCCTCGTTGGAGCGCGGCGATTCCCGTTTCTGATTTGCCCTGCTCTGACGGGCCACCGGCACAAGTCCATGGTTGCATTTGCCAGTTAGGGATTCGCCCTTATCTTACCCCACCATGACGTCATCGCGTCGGAGATTCTTGAAGCGTAGTGTCATTGCCGCCCTCGCCAGGCTGGCAGGCGGCTCAATTTGGATGCGCTACTAGGGCTCCCGCCTTGCCCGCGTTGGGCGGATGATAGCCCGCGATTTTGGGGGTAATCCCTTGCCCGCCCCCAGCACACCCAGGCCTGACACATGGGACAACAATCGCATCACGTTCACTTGGGTCGGCCACGCGACGGTGCTGATCAATTTCTATGGCGTGCGCATCCTTACGGATCCGGTCTTCGTTGAGTGTGTTGGAGTGGATGCGGGCGTGATGACGCTCGGACCTAAACGCCATATCGCTGCTGCCCTGAGATTTAATCAGCTTCCGCCTGTGGACTTGGTCCTGCTTTCTCACGCGCACATAAATCACCTGGACCTGCCCACGCTTTCCCGATTTGCGCCGGCCAGAAGGTCGTCACGTCGTATGATACCACGGAGATTTTGAAATCCAGCCAGTTGAGCAACATCTCCGAATTGAACTGGGGAGAGCAGACCACCGTTATTACTGGCAGTGGCGAAGTTTATGTTGAAGCATTTGAAGTAAACCTTTGGGGCCGCCGTTGGCCGAATGACCGTGAGTGCGGTTACAATGGCTGCGTGTTGCGTCGCGAAGGCAAGGCGATCCTCTTTGGCGGCGACACCGCCATGACGACACTCTTTCGCAATCTCCGTTCCGGCGGACCATATGCGGCTGCCATTATGCCGATCGGTGCGTATGATCCCTGGATTCACGCCCACTGCACGCCGGAGGAAGCATTGCAAATGGCTGACCTGGCCGGGGCGCAACTTGTCGCCCCCACCACCACGCCACCTTCAAACTCAGCGACGAACCCATGACCGAACCGGTGGAGCGCGAGGAGGATCGCATTGCACTGAGGCAGGTGGAGCGAGACGGTGACCTTGGCCTGGCCGTTAACCCTGCGGCAGCGAGAAGAAAAAGCGGCTGCCTTTTCCGGGTTCGCTTTCGACCCAGACTTTGCCTCCGTGGCATTGGATGATGTGCTTCACGATGGAAAGGCCCAAACCCGTCCCGCCTTGCTCGCGCGAACGGGCTTTGTCCAAGCGATAGAACCGCTCAAAGATGCGTTCGCGCGCATCCTCAGGAATGCCCGGCCCGTTGTCAGCGACGCACAGCTCGATGGTGCCGTCTTGTCCCGTGCGACCGCGAATGGTCACCGTGCCCTCGCTGCCGCCGTATTTGATTGCATTGTCCACCAGGTTGCTGATCACTTGTTGCACGCGATCGGAGTCCGCATTGGCTGTCAGGTCGGGAACTTCGTTCACGAGGGTGACGTCGCGCGATGCGGCGCGCGGTTTGAAGTCCTCGCACAATTTATCCACTAACGGCTTCAGTGCCACCGGCTGCAATTGCAACCGGATGCGCCCGGATTCCAGTTCGGAAATGGTGAGCAAATCCTCGATCAGCAGTTTTAGCCGTTCCGCGTTGCGGTCAATCGTCTGGAGAAACTTCAGCGAGACTTCGGGGTTGTCCTTTGCGCCGTCAAGCAGCGTCTCGGTGTAACCCTTGATCAACGACAACGGGGTGCGTAGCTCATGGCTCACGTTGGCTACGAATTCCTCGCGGTTGCGCTCGAGCTTCTTCAGCCGGGTTAGGTCATGAAAGACCACCACCGTGCCCTTACGTCGCTGTTGTGTGTCGAACACGGCTGCTGCATTCACTTCCAGCCAGCGGTCAGGGAGGCCTGGCAAACGCAGCTCGGCGCCATGCGCCGGCTCGTCGGCGCTTAAGCCATCCACCAGCTCTGCCACTTCGTGCATACGGGCCGCTTCGATGATGGTCTTGCCCGTGAGATTATCCCCGGCCCCGAACAGCCGGCTGAACTGGCGATTGGCCAGCTGGATCCGGCCCTGGCCATCGAGCAGCACCAAGCCTTCCACCATGCTGTTGAACACCGCCGTCTCCTGTGCGCGGGCTTGGAGTGCGGCCAGCCGCTGGCCGTCCGCGAGGGAGGCGTTCTGCGTGCGGAGTTGCTCCGCCTCAGCCTGGCTGCGACGCAATCGCCATGCCAGCCACGCTGCGAGTGCCAGCAGTGACGCGATGATCAGATAAGGCCACACAGGAGAAATTCAAAAAGGCCGCGTTGCACCTTCGGCGGCCGTTGACTGGAGATTGAATTCAGACGGTGCGGGTCACGCTTCATTCTTCGATGAAGCGATAGCCGACGCCGCGGATCGTGTCGAGGTATTTGGCGGCCGGCCCCATCTTCTCGCGCAGGCGGCGCATGTGGGTGTCCACGGTGCGCGTATCGATCATGCTTTCGTAGCCCCAGACATCGCGCAGCAGCGCATCGCGCGACTGCACGCGTCCGCGGCGTTGCGCCAGCGTGCTGAGCAGCTTGAACTCGGTGGCGGTAAGATCAATCTCCTTGCCCTTCCACAAGACGGCGTGGCGTGGGATATCGATGACGAGGTCGCCGCAAACGAACTTTTCCTTGGCGGTTTCAGCGGGTTTGCCGCGTTCCAGGATCTTCTTCACGCGCAACACCAGTTCGCGCGGGCTGAACGGCTTGACTACGTAATCGTCCGCGCCCAGCTCTAGCCCCAATACGCGGTCCACTTCGGAAGCCTTCGCGGTGAGCATGATGATGGGGATGGTGCTCGTGGCCGGGTCGCGTCGCAGCAGTTTGCAGACCTCCATGCCGTCAATCTCCGGCATCATCACGTCAAGGATGACCAGATTGGGCTGGATGCGGCGGGCCTTGCTGAGCGCCTCGGCACCGTCACCCGCGGTGGAGACTTCATAGCCCGCGCCTTTCAAATTGAACTCCACGAGCTCAACGGCCTCCGGCTCATCATCCACCACGAGGATCTTCGATTTCACGCGCCCTCTGAATACCATGCAACCCGCCGCCGCTCAATGACGGTCAAGCGACAGCTTTGTGACGATTGGGTGACGGGCGGCCGCTTAAAGCCCCAGCTTCTTGAACCGGTTGTCCACTTCCTTGAAGTGGAAATCCAGCGAGCAGAGCTTCTCCAGTTCACCCTTCTTGAAGTGCTTGGCCACGTCGGGGTCGGCCTTGAGGACTTCGAGAAAATCCGCGTCATCGCGGCCGGCGTGCTTTACCTCCCACGTTTTCATGGCTCCGCGTTGGACGAGGTGATAGGCCTCTTCGCGCGTCAGGCCCTTCTTGATGAGCGCGAGCAGCACGGTCTGGCTGTTCCACATGCCGAGCGAGAGGCCGAGGTTCTTCTTCATGTTCGCCGGATAAGCCACAAGGCCGTCCATCAGGCGCGTCAGCAGGCCGAACATGTAATCGAGCAGTGTGCAGCTATCCGGGAAGATGATACGCTCGACGCTGCTATGGCTGATGTCGCGCTCGTGCCAGAGGGCGACGTTCTCCAGCGAGGCCACGGCGTTGCCGCGCAGCACGCGCGCAAGGCCGGTGAGGCGTTCCCAGGTGATGGGATTGCGCTTGTGCGGCATGGCGCTGGAACCTTTCTGGCCCTGGGTGAACGGCTCCTCCGCCTCGAGCACCTCCGTGCGTTGCAGATGGCGGAACTCCACCGCCCACCGCTCGATGCTCGCGCCGACGAGCGCCATCGTGGTTTGGAACTCGGCGTGTATGTCGCGTTGCACCACTTGCGTGGCAATGGGCGCCGGCCGGACGCCGAGCTTCTTGCACACATAAGCCTCCACCCGCGGCGACAAATGCGCGCTGGTGCCGACGGCACCGGAGATCTTGCCCACGGCGACCGTGTAACGCACGGACTCCAACCGGCGCAGGGCGCGTTTGAACTCGTCATACATGAGCGCAAGTTTCAGGCCGAACGTGGTCGGCTCGGCTTGAATGCCGTGACTGCGACCGATGCAGGGCGTGAACTTGTGCTCGTTGGCGCGGCGCTTGATGACCGGTAGAAGCTTTTTTACGTCGGCGATGAGCAGGTCGGCGCTTTGCCTCATTTGCACGGCGTAACAGGTGTCGCCCACGTCGCTGCTGGTGAGGCCGAAGTGGAACCAGCGGCTGGCCTGGTCGTTGATGGCCTCGGCGACGGCGGTGGTGAAGCCGATGACGTCGTGGTTGAGGACCTTCTCCAATTCGCGCTGGCGGGCGACGAGGCCGGGCAGATCGGCAAACCACTTGTCGCAACCGGCCTTGATCTTCTTGAAATCCTTGGCGGGCACGACGCCTTCCTTGACGAGCGCCTCGCTGGCCAGCAGTTCGATCTGCAGCCAGAGGTTGAGCTTGTTTTCGTCGGTCCAGATGGCCCGCATTTCCGGGCGCGAGTAACGCGTAATCATGCGCGCCAATTAAAAGTTAAAAGGGCGGAATTAAAAAGGGCGAAAGTGCGGCAGCGGCTCAGGTCAGGCCAATTCACGCTAAAGCTTGCACAATATCGGGCAAGCCAGCGGTTCCAGATGGGGGCCAAGGTGACTCCAGAAATACAGTCAGGTCTCGCGCGCCGTTCGCGATGCCCGCAACCGGAGCATTGCCATGAATACTCAGATCTTCCGTCCGCCCGCCACCGTTGCAGCCGCGCTCGTCTTGTTCCTCATCGGCATTACGGCAAACACCCACGCTCGGCCGCCGATTCGAGACGCGTTCTTTCAGGTTTACTCAAACGCTGTGGGGTCCAAGCTGGATAACTTGACGGGCAAGCCCGGCCACTATGGCGTGTGCCACTGCTGCCGTGCTGTCCGCGCGTTTCTTTGATTCGGACGGCGATGGCTTCACAAACCACACCGAGGTCGCGGACACACTCAATTACTCCAACACACCGACGTTTCCAGGACTCTCGATGGCGAACACCAATCTCGTCCTTGATTTGACGGCGGCACAACTGGTGGAGTTGGCGGGCTATCTGACGCCCGTGGTCTGGGGCGACACCACACTGCCAGTCGTCACCGTGATTACTCCGACCGGTGGACAAACTCTGGTTGCGAATCGCGCCACCAACGTGGCCTGGACCCGCCACCGATGCCAGCCCGACCACGTCCACCAACCTGTTCCTCTCCACCACCAACGCGGCCAACTGGCAGATGGTCGCCGGGGGGGGGCGGGTGTCTCTAATCACTCCTGGGTGCCCGCCCGCTGGCCCACCACCCAAGCGCGGCTGCGCGTTGTGGCAACGGACCTCTACGGCAACGGCGGCTCCAATCAGAGCGGCAGCTTTTTCACGATTGTATCACCGCTGCTCACAAACTTGCACGGCGTGGCGAGCACGTTGCGCGACTTTGACATGCCAGGCGCGCATCCCTTTGAGCATGGGCCGGACTTGGATTCCTCGGCCAACTGCGCCTCGTGCCACGGCGGCTTTGATGCCAATCGCAGCCTTACTTCAACTGGCGGGGCAGCATGATGGCCGATGTGGCGCGTGATCCGCTGTTCCTCGCCAACCTCGCCATCGCCAGTCAGGACGCGGCCAACTCCGGCGATCTCTGCCTGCGTTGCCATCTGCCGCGCGGCTGGATGGCGGGACGCTCGGTGCCCACGGATGGCAGCTGTACGGAGAGTGCGATTGCGACGGTGTGAGCTGAAATGGGATCAAAATTCAATCGCCTCGTTGAGCTTGCCGCATTGGGGGCAGCGCGAGCGGTCAACGTCAGGGTCGTCGGTGTAAACGGACTGGCATTCCTTGCAGCGGAAGATGCGGTCGCGGCTGGGGTGCGGCTGGAACTTGCGCCGCCGCAGTTCGGTGTAAAAAACGATCAGACCCACCGCGCCAAGCGTCATCACCACAAAACCAAGGATGAGTGTGTGAATGGGCATCTCAGCGGGGGTTGGGTGCGCCGTTGGTGTCCGGCGACTTCGTCCGCCAGGCGAAGACCAGCCAGCCGGTGATGGTTTTCGCCTCGGGATCTTTCAACTCGCTCACGCGGTGGTCGGGCTCAGGTCCGAACACCATGCGCCGGGCGATGTCTAGCGCAGCGGCGTCGGCTTCCTTCAGGCCACAACTTTGCAGGAGCGCGGCGGACATGGGGTTGCCCCAGACGTCCACCAGCACTTGCACGCGCGTGTGGCCGAGGATCTCGCTGCTGCTCCACGAGGGCAGGGCGGGGGTGGAGGCGATGCCGCGCTTTGCCAGCGTCCCGTAAGCGCGCACCTGACTGTCCGGCATGGGTGGATAACGCAGCCGCGTTGGGGCCGTGGCGGCGGGCGGCTGCCAACTGCGCAACGGCGGCCCATCCGGTGCGAAGTTCTTCACGTAATCTTGAAAGGTCCTGCCCAAATCGGCAGGCGAAGGTGGGAGCCACGCCGGCGCGTCAGGCGGCTCGGCTGGGCGGTAATTGTGCTCCGGAACATCCAGCCACGCTGCGGCGGAAACGCCATCCGGATGTGTGCGCGCGAACAGCGAGGGGTCCGTCAGCCGTAACCACTCCGGGCGCACACCGGTCAAGAGTTGAATGCTGGGGCGAATGTCTGCTGTCCGGGGTTTGAAATCACCCCGCGCACTGAACAGGAAGATCAGCACGGCTTGAGTGACCACCGCGATGCCGATGGCGATGCCCAGCTTGCGTGTGGACCACGGCGCGGAATCTTCAGCCGACAGGTTCATGGTTGCGCGGCAGGTCTCATCCGGCCCACCGGCGGGGGCAACGTGGCCAGCAGCGCCTCTTCGATGCCTGCCTTGCGAGCCAGTTGCGTCAGGCGCACCAGATGATTGTAGCTGGTGCCCTGGTCCGCCTCGACCACCAGCGTGGGTTTTTCCGCTGCTTTGGCGAAATTGCCGAGTGTCTCCAACAACATCGCGTCGGTGATGAGTTGATTGCGGTAGTAACAGTTGCCGGCGGCATCCATCACCACGCGGATGGCCGGGCCTTCGGTGCCCGGCAGTTCCTCGGAGACGGGCAACTGCACCCGCACGCCCGGCGTGTAAACAAGCCCGGCCAGCATGATGAAGATCACCAGCAGAAACATCACCGCCGCCCACGGAGCCGCCTCCATGGAACCCTTGGTGATGCGGGCATTGCGCTGAAATCTCATGACTGTCTCGGTTCGGACGGTTCGGAGAGGATGTTGACGATCTCAGTGGCGGAACGTTCCATGTCGAGCACGATGGCGTTCACGCGGCTGACGAGATAGTTGTAGGCGGCGTGCGTGGGGATGGCCACGGCGATGCCGGCGCCGGCGCTGATGAGCGCCTGCCAGATGCCGCCCGCCAGTTGGTTGATGTTCGCGTAAACGCCCGCTTCTTGGAGCTGGTAGAACATCAGCATGAAACCATAAACAGTACCCAGCAGGCCAAGTAACGGGGAGATTTGCGCCACCGTGGCCAGCAGGTTCAAGCGCGCTTCCAATCGCGGCACCTCGACGAGCCCCGCGTCTTCCAGCGATTCACGGATGCCCTCTTTGCCCTTGTCGCGATTCACGATGGCCGTGCGCACGAGGCGGGCGACGGGACCGGGGGTGGCGTCGCAGATGGCGAGGGCTTCCACGACATTGTCGCGCTTGAGCACGGTGCGGACACCGTTGAGGAACTCGGAGGAATTGATCTGGGCACGGTGGCAATAGAGCACGCGCTCGATGAACACCGCGATGGCCACGCCGCTCAAAATGAGCAGGAACCACATCATGGGCCCACCGTTCTTCAACAACGTCGGAAGCAGCATGGGCCAGTTATACGGCGGGCCGTTAAAGCGGGCAACCTTCAACACTTGACCTTCAAAACCGAACCGCGTGGTTCGCTGCCCATCCTTGGAGGCTTTGTCGTCGGGCGTTGCATGTTTTGGACCGGCTACATCCTCCTTTCCGCTTGCATCGTAGGCGCTTCGCCGAAATGCTCCGCGCATGGAAAAACCGGACCAATTACGCGAACTGTTCCGCATGCAGAAGGCTCTCAACGAACGCATCGGCGTCAAGATGGAGGACATGACTGAGGAGGAAAAAACCAAGTGGGTTTTGAACTACTGCCGGGCCATGTCGCAGGAGATGGCCGAGCTCACGGACAGCGTTCCGTGGAAGTGGTGGGCCAAATACCAGAAGTTCGACGAACAGAACGCCCGCGTTGAAGTGGTGGACCTGTTCCACTTCCTGATCAGTCTCGCGCAAGTCCTCGGCATGAGCGCCGACGATGTGTTTGCCGCCTACGTCAAGAAGAACGAGGTCAATTTCAAGCGGCAGGAGACCGGTTATGCCGTGAAGGATCACGGCGATTCCAAGCACATCTGACGATGCCAGCCCGCGACCTCGCCCAAGCCAAACCGCTCCCCGTGCCGAAGCAATGGCAGAAGGAGATCGAGAGCCTGCTTATCACCGAAGATCAGATCGCCGCGCGTGTCGCCGAGATGACGGCGGAGATTCAGAGGGACTTCAAGGGGCGCGAATTGGTGGTGGTTTCGCTGTTGACCGGCACGGTTCTGTTCCTTGCGGATTTGATCCGGCACCTTGAATTGCCGTTGCGCCTCGATTTCATGGGCGTGTCGAGTTACGGCGGCGGCACCGAGTCCGGCGATTTGGTCTTCACCAAGGAACTGCGCCTCGATGTGGCTGGGCGTGACGTGTTGCTCGTGGACGACATTCTCGACACGGGCAAAACCATGGATCGCGTGCTGGCCAAGCTGTTTGTGTTGCGTCCTCGGCGTATCAAGACCTGTGTGCTGTTGGACAAACCATCGCGCCGGGTGGAAAAAGTGCAGGCGGATTACGTGGGCTTTACCATCCCCGATAAGTTTGTCGTGGGTTACGGACTGGATTTTGCCGAGCGCTACCGCAATTTGCCCTTTGTCGGGGTGTTGCATCCCAAGGTTTACCGCCAGCACGCGCGCACGCTGCCGCGGAAGAAGAGGTGAGCCGCCGCCGCTTGGCCTGTTCTCAGACCTGTCTCACGGTCCCCCAGTAAACATCCAGCCGCTTGGCGAGGTAGAGCTGGATGGCTTTGACCAGCACCTTGGCCTCCAAGGCCTGACCCGCAGCCACAATTTCTTTCAAGCTCATCGTGGGCTTGATCTCGAATGAGCCTTGCGAAATGATCGGTCCCTCGTCCAGGTGCATGCTCACGAAGTGCGCGGTAACGCCGGCGATCTTCACGCCATGCTCGTAAGCCTGGCGATACGCTTGTGCGCCGGGGAAACTCGGCAGCAGGGAGGGATGGATGTTGATGATCTTGTTCTTGAAGCGCCAGACCAGGTTGGGTGAGAGGATCTTCATGAACCGCGCCAGCACGATGAAATCCACGTGATATTCCTCCGTTAGCGCGAGGAACTTTTCTTCCGCTTCGGCACGTTCGTTCCACGGCACATGGACGAAGGGGAGTTTGTATTTCTCGGCGAGCGGCTTGAGATCCGTGCGGTTGCCCGCCACGACCACGGGCTCGGCTTGTCTGAACTGACCGCGCTTGAACGCGGCCATGATGGCCTCAAAGCAGTGGGTTTCCTTCGTCACCAAGATGGCCATCCGTTGGCGCTGCTTGGGGTTGGTGAAGTGCAGCTTGATCTCCATGCCGAGGTCCTTGGCCAGCTTCAGCAGGCCGGACTCCAGCGGGGCGCCATTCAGTTCGCCCCGCTTCCACGACGCCTGCAGCGTCATGCTGAACTGGCCGCGAGTGACCTGTTCCTCCAAGGCTTCGATGTTGGCGTGTTGCTCGAAGAGAAAATTGGTGACCCGCGCAATCACGCCCGTTTTGTCCCGCCCGATGACGGTGATGGTGGCAAATGTTTTCATGAACCTTCCACAAGAAAGTCCATCGGGCCTGGGAACGGAAGGAGAATTTGCCCCCTTGCAGCAGCTCTGGAGAGGACTACATTGCGGTAGGCCGATGCGACCCAGGCGGGAAATAGAAGACTCCCCTTGTGGATGCCCGATAGCCGCATCGGCCAAAACTTCAATCGGTTCCCGTCGGTCGGAACAGTCTTGTTTCGGGTTGCCACGCTTCCCTGCATTCCTAACCTTCGAGCATGTCGCTCAAACTTGTGAGCTTGCTCGGCCTGTTCACGTTCCTCGCCCTTGCGTGGGCCATCTCATCTAACCGCAAACGCTTTCCGTGGCGGACCGTGCTTTGGGGCCTGGGGCTGCAATTCGCCTTCGCTTTCCTCATTCTCAAAACGCCGCCCGGCCGGGCCATCTTTGACTACACCGGCGCCGCCATTCGCAAGCTCGCTGACTTTGCGATGGAAGGATGTAAGTTCGTTTTTGGTCCGCTCGCCAAGGATGAAGTGCTGGGGCAATCATTCGGGCCCCAGAACGCCCTCGTCCTCGGCATCCTCATCATGGGGACCATCATCGTGGTGGCGATGCTTTCATCGGTCTTTTACCACTGGGGTGTTCTGCAAAAGGTGGTCCACGCGATGGCCTGGGTGATGCGCAAAGCGATGCGGACCAGCGGCGCGGAAACACTCTCGGCCGCCGCGAATGTGTTCATGGGGCAGACGGAAGCGCCGCTGCTCATCAAGCCCTACATCCCACGCATGACCCGCAGCGAACTAATGTGCATGATGACCGGCGGCATGGCGACCATCGCAGGGGGTGTTGCGGCGGTGTATGCCGCCTTCGGTGCCCAGGCCGGTCACCCGGAGGTGGGCGGGCATTTGTTGACGGCTTCGGTGCTAAACGCGCCGGCTGCGTTGCTCATCTCGAAGATTCTCATCCCCGAATCCGAGGTCAGCCAAACAGCGGGCGGCGTGGTGAAGGACCCGCCGCGCGCCACCGTGAACAGTCTGGACGCCCTCTGCCGTGGGGCCAGCGACGGCATGATGCTTTCGATCAATGTGATTGCCATGCTCATCGCCTTCATCGCTTTGGTGGCCTTGGTGAACTTCCTCCTCGTCTTCCCGCAGGACAAACTGGGCGCGGCTGCACCCATCAGGTTGCAGACCATGCTCGGCTGGCTCAACGCGCCGTTCGCCTGGCTGATGGGCGTTCCCCTGCCGGATTGCGCGACGGTGGGTAGCGTGTTGGGCGAGCGCATCGTGCTCAGTGAATTCATCGGCTACACCTCGTTGAATGCCGTCGAAGTCAGCCCGCGCAGTTATGCCATCGCGACCTATGCGCTCTGCGGGTTTGCCAATGTGGCCAGCATCGCCATCCAAGTCGGTGGCATCGGTTCCTTGGCGCCCGAACGCCGCGGTGACATGGCCCAGCTTGGCGTCCGCGCGATGATCGGCGGGTTGCTGGCGTGTTACCTGACGGCGACGGTTGCGGGGATTTTGTTGTGATCAATGTCCGTGGCCGCACCTCGTAAGAGTGCCACACCTCAATGCCGTCAGGCGTGTTCTGATGAGCACAACCACCGCGAAAACGGAAAACACCTTACTCCTCTGAGAACAGATACTCCAAATCGGTGGCCGAGAGGCTGCGGGCGAAGCCTTCTTCGCCGAGCACGTCGGCGATGGTCTTGGCTTTGCTCTGTTGCAGTTCCCAGATCTTTTCCTCGACGGTGCCGGGCGCGATTAGGCGGTAGGCGTTCACCGTGGCCGTCTGGCCGATGCGGTGCGAGCGGTCAATGGCCTGCGCTTCCACGGCCGGATTCCACCACGGATCATAAAGAACCACGTAGCTCGACGAAGTGAGGTTGAGGCCGGTGCCGGCGGCGCGAAGGCTGAGCAGGAACACGCCCGCGTTTGGATCGTTCTGGAATGCTTGTACGACTTCCTGCCGGTCCTTGGTGGCGCCGGTCAGGATGTGCGTGCTGATGTTGCGCGTTTTGCATTCCTTCTCCAGCAACTCAAGCATCTGCACGAACTGCGAGAACACGAGCACCTTCTGGCCCTCGGAGATGAGCGGGTCGAGCATTTCGAACAACGTCTCGGTCTTGCCGGAGGCGGAATTGTTCCCGACCAGCGACGGATGACAGCAGATCTGGCGCAGGCGCGTGAGCGCGGCGAGCACATGCATCTTGCTCTTGGCCACGCCTTGTTCCTGGATGATTTTCATCACCTGATCGCGGCTGCGGCGCAGTTCGGCGAGGTAAAGTTTCTTCTGCTCGTCGCCCAACGGGCAATCCATGCGTTCCTCGATGCGCTCCGGCAGATCCTTCGCCACGTGCTTCTTCAGGCGGCGCAGGAGCAGGGGCCGCAATTTGGCGGACAGGCGCTTGCGGGCGATGCGCTGTTCGCTTTCCACGTTCGCGCCGCGGGGCTCGTAGGTTTCAACGAAATTCTCCTGGGTGCCGAGGTAGCCGGGCTGGATGAAGTCCGCTATGCTCCAGAGGTCGAGCATCCGGTTTTCCAACGGCGTGCCGGTGAGGGCGAGCCGATGCTCGGACTTGATCTGCTTCACGGCGGTGGTCACCTGCGCGCCGGGGTTCTTGATGAACTGCGCCTCGTCGAGGATGACGGCGCGGAAAGGGAACTTCTGCAACTCCTCCAGGTCACGGCGGAGCAGGGCGTAGTTGGTGACGATGATGTCGTTCTCCGGAATCTGTTTGCGCAAGTTGTGCCGGGCGGAACCGCTCTCCAGCACGAGCACCTTGGTGCCGGGCACAAACTTCTCGGCCTCGCGTCGCCAGTTGTGCAGCACGGAGGCGGGGCAGATGACGAGCGACGGCTTGTGGTTCTTCTTGTTGCGCTCCCGCAGCCACGCGAGCCACGTCAGCGTTTGCAGCGTTTTGCCCAGCCCCATGTCGTCGGCCAGGATCCCGCCGAGCTTGATGTGCGTGAGGTGGCAGAGGAAATCAAAGCCGTCCTTCTGATAGGGGCGCAGCTCGGCGGCCAGTGTTTTGGGCAGGTCCGAGTTCGGCACCCCCTTGAAGCTCTTGAGCTTCTCACGGAGCGCCTTCGCTTGCGGCGAATCGGCGAACTTGCCCAGCGCGCTTTCGTCCATGTGCGCGACTTGTTCCATGCCGATCTTCTGCGCGACGGGCACCAGGCCGTCCACGCCGAGTTCGGCCATGGTTTCATGCGCGGATTGCACGGCGCTGGTGTTGAGCTCGACCCAGCCCGCGTTCGGCAATTTCACGAAGCGGCCGGTGGCGCTGGCGAGGCGTTGCAGGTCGGCGGCGCTGAGCTTCATGCCTTCCTGCTCCCATTCGGCGGAGACGCTCAACCAGTCGATGCCGCTGCCCTTGACGATGATCTTGGGCTTTAGCTGGCGCGGTTGTAGGAACAGGCGGTGGAAGCCGGGGTTGCCGAGGAATTCGGCGCTGTCGGGACGATCGGCCCAAATTTCCGCGAGCGCGCCGAGAAAGTTTTCGTTGGCATCGCCGATCCAAAGTCCGGGCTCGGGCGTGAACCAGTCGAGGCGCTTGAGCCAGGCGATGGCGGGTTCGAGGCGCGGGTCGTCGAGCATTTCCGGTTTGTCGCCCGCCCGCTTTGTGGGTTGATCCAGCGTCCAAACATGGCCGTTCCACACCCAAAGGCTTTCATCCTTGGCGCTTCTGGCCAGCAGGCGCAGGCGGACGGTGTCGTCCAGCAGTTCGAAGACGAATTGCGGTTTGGCCTTGTGCACGACGCACAATTGCTCCCAATCCACGCCTTTCGCGGTCTGGGCCTGGCGCAGGTGCATCAGGAGACGATGGCTCAACCGGCGCACGGGCACGCTTGGGCGGTGCGACCAGTGATCGATGATGCTCGCGGGCGGCGCGTTGCGGAGCAGATAAAACTTGGTGCCCAAAAGGACGAGCGGCGGTTGCAGCGAGAAGAATTTGGCGTCTTCAAGCGGCTTGGCTTCACCGGTGGAGACGTTCAGGCTGTGCGTGAAATAAAGTTCCCCATCGGCTTTTTCGAGGCGCGGAGACAGCTCGGCCATCTCACCCGCGAATTGTAGCGCGCCGGCGCCATCGGCGAATTCGATGCGCGTGGTGGCGCCCCAACGGGCCAGCCAGTTGAACAGTTCGCCATCGTTGAGCACCAGCGTGTCGCCATCCACTTCGCGGTTCTTGTGTCCGGCTACCACCCACTCGATGAACTCCCAGTCCTGAGGATGGAACAGTTCGCGCTCGTGGGCGGCGCGGGTGATGAGATCGTTCAGCTCCGCTATGGTCTTCGCCTTTTCGCCCGTGCGTTGGCGAGACAGCAGCATCTGCACGGCGAGCCGATGATGGGAGGTTTGTTGCTCGTCCTCCACCGGCTCGCACACGACGCGGAGCGATGCCTTGGGCACTTCCAGATGCAATGGCGTGGCGGGGAACATCCACTGCTCCAACTCGCGCACGAGTCGCTGCTCGTGCTCCTCGTCCTGCACCTGGGCAAACCGCTCGAAGTTCGCATGGGCCGTCAGCTCGGTGGGGATGGAACGCTTGGCGCGGATGAACAGGAAGGCCAGCTCTTCGAGGCGCTCCTTGTTGCGGACTTCCAGCATCTTGGGCCACCAGTCCGTGTCGGGGAAATCCTTGCGCGTGAGCCAGAGTTTTTCGAAGTAATCCTCCAGCAACAACCACGCGCGTTGCGAATCAGGGCAGACCGCGAAGTTGCGCAGGATCTCCTCGCGCTGGGACACGGCGTCCTTCGAGTCGGAGAGTTCGCGACGCAGGTCGGCGAGCGCGCCGTAGGTCTGTGAGAGCACCTTGTGGTGCGCATCGTATTTGGACGTGCCGGCACGAACCGGGCTTCTGGTCTTGGCTTTGGCCATCAGTAAAGGGAATTGAAAAGTTAGACGGGATCGGCGGGCGGGGAGGCGTCGGGTTTGAGCCCGAGCTTGCGCTCAAGGTCCGCCACGCGCTTGAGCAGGTCGGGCAGATGCTGAATAGCAATGAACTGCCGTTTGGTCTGGCGGTCAGGTTGTGCCGGCGAGCCAAACCACTTTTCGCCGTCCTTGATGCTGTGCATGACGCCGGATTGCGCAGCAATGGAAACTTTGTTGCCGATCTTGATGTGGCCCGCGATCCCCACCTGGCCGCCTAGGATGACGTAGTTGCCCAGCTTGGTGCTGCCCGCCACGCCCGCCTGCGCCACGATGAGGCAATGTTCCCCGACGTTCACGTTGTGGGCGATCTGGACCAGGTTGTCAATCTTGGTGCCCTTGCCGATGACGGTCGGTCCTAGCGCGCCCCGGTCCACGGTGACGTTCGCCCCGATCTCGACGTCGTCGCGGATGATGACGTTGCCGATCTGGGGAACCTTGCGATGCGAACCGCCGTCGTGCACGTAGCCGAAGCCGTCCGAGCCGATCACCGTGCCGGAGTGGATGCGCACGCGCTGGCCCAGTTCCGTGTGGGCATAGAGCGTGACGTTGGGGAAGAGGTTGGCGTCTTCGCCGATCTGGCAGCCGGTGCCGACGAAATTGAGTCCCTGCAGGACGCTGCGGGCGCCGATGGTGGCGTTTTCCCCGATGACACATTGCGGGCCGATGTGTGCGCTGGGATCAACGCGTGCGCTCGGGGCCACCGCAGCGGAAGGATGAATGCCCGGCGCGTAGGTCGGCTCCGGAAAGAACAGCGGCAATACCCGGGCGAACGCGATGCGCGCGTCCGCCACGCGGATCAGCGTCTTCTTCGAGGAACTGAAACTGGCGGGGGCGATGATGGCCGAGGCGGCGCTTTGCTCTCCCCGCGCGAAGTAGTTTTCGTTTTCGGCGAACGTGAGGTCGCCGGTCTGCGCGCGGTCGGCTGGGGCAAAACCCTTCAACACGATGGATCCGTCTCCCACAACTTCACCCTGAAGCTGGCGGGCAATCTCGGCGACAGTAAACGGCATATTCGATTTGTGTGCGCGCAACCGAACGAGGTTGCGAAAACTCGACCATCATAGGAGACGCCGACTTCAATTCAACATCTACTTTGAGGTTGTGAACAATTTTCCACGGTGCGCCCGACGGGGATGCCGCGCGAAAGGATGACGCAAAGTCTTGTGACCGGCCCGGGGAATACTAGATTTCTGACATGGCCCCATGTTCTGCACCCATGCTCCCCGGGAATGAACCGGCCGATCGCTTGGCGCGGCGCTGATTTTGTGGGCGGGATTGCTGGGCGTAACCCTGCCGGTCTGCGCGGCGGAGGATTCCTTATCCATCACCACGAATCATTTCATGGTGACCGGTGCGACCCCGTCGGAGATCCGCAAGTCCATCAATCGTGCCCGCCCCGGAGGAGTTTCATCGGTCACCGAGCGCTGACCACTTGGAAGATCAACTGGCGCACGCGCGTTTCCACCGTTAACGGCCAGTGCCAGCTCGATTCGCTGACGGTGGATACCGCGATCAGCATCACGCTGCCGAACTGGCGTCCGCCCACGAATGCGCCTCCCGGACTGACCAAACGCTGGTCGGACTACTATTTGGCGTTGCTGAAGCACGAGTTGAATCACGCCGAGCCCGGTAGGCTGGCGGCCGGGGAACTGCGCCGCCGCGTTTTGGAAGTTCCGCCGCAAGCCGATTGCGGCCTTTTGCAGCGGCGGATTCAAGAGGTGGCGGAC
>JAFMIZ010000092.1 GCA_017853715.1 Pedosphaera sp. | reverse complement strand
TGGCCGGTGCTCTTGCGTTGCCATCCAAGGGGTTGGCGGACATTTATCCCGATGCCACCGGCGAAGTCATCTCCGGGGGAATCCTAGACATCACCTCAGTGGAGGTGACCAATACTGCGTATGACTTGATTTTTCGCATTGGCCTCAACAGTGACCCTATAGCCACAGACTGGGGTAAGTACATGGTAGGATTTGACACGACTCCCGGCGGCGATACGGCTGGAAACGGCTGGGGACGGCCCATCAGCATGGCCTCGGGTATGGACTATTGGGTCGGGTCTTGGGTTGATGGCGGTAACGGTGCTGAACTCCGTAGCTACACCGGAACGTGGAACTTGGACAGCGCCACCTGGGGCGCTAACTCCGCCGGGCTCAATGTTTCCAAGAGCACCACCAACGTGACTGTCCGTCTTTCGATGGCCAGCATGGGGCTCTCGGTCGGCAGCACCTTCGATTTTGATGTTTATTCGTCTGGTGGCGGCGGTGGGGACAGCGCGATTGATGCTTTGTCAACCAGCAGCCAATCCGTCAACGACTGGGGCGTGCCATTTCAGACCACATCGAACAAAACCTATACCATTGCCGCGGTGCCCACCCCCACCAACCGGGTGTTCTTCTCGGTGGATATGGAATTGCCGGTTTATCTCTACAACCAGAACCCCTCGGATCCCGCTGGCTTTAATCCCGCTGCTGACTCCGTTTATGTTTCCGGCACATTCAACGGCTGGACGCCCACAGCGGCCTATCAATTGTTCCGTGTCGGCGCCTCCACGGTTTTCACGAATACCGTTGATGTTCTAGCCAACCCCGGCGAGACCGTGAGCTACAAATTCTACGGCAATCCCTATCCCGTGCCGAATTATGAAACGCCCCAGATCGCCTGTGGGGGCAACCGCACATTGACCATCACCAGCGCCAACATGACGACGCCTACGGTATTTTGGAGCGATTCCAAGTCCACCGACCCCACGAACACAATCTCGTTCCAGGTGGATATGTTGTTCCCGGACGCGGTTCCACCAGGCACCAATGTTTATATCGCTGGCGATTTCAACGGCTGGACGCCGGTTGCGTTGACCAATATTCCCAGCACCACGATTTGGGCTGGTTTCAGCGTTGTCGCGCCCTACTTCCCGACCAACGGTTGTCGTCCGTTTACTTTCAAGTTCATCAACGGCACCACCTACGAGTCCATTGCCAACCGAGTTTACAACGCGCCCAGCGGCAACCCGACCTTCTCGGCCAACTTCAACAACCTTGTTCCGTGCAGCGTGATCGGCCAGCCCGCGATGGTCACCTTCTCCGTGGACATGGCAGGGAGCACCGGAACTGGTGGGACACCAGTGTATGACGGCACCCAGAACGTCTACCTGAACGGTGAGTTCGCCGGTTGGTGGACTTGGGGTGACACCACCAATAGCGCTGCGACCAATTTACTGATGAGCAAGTCAGGTGACATCTACAGCATCACGGTTCCCCTGCCTTCCGCCACGAAGACGCGTTTGGTTTACAAGTATTCCATGGATGGGGCCGATAACGAAGGTGGATTCGGTCAGGACCATATCCGTTACGTGCGCACCGCCCCGGGCCAGACGAACTTCAGCCTGCCGCAGGACAAGTTCACCGGCACCAACGCGGTCAACATCGCCAACCTGGTCGAACCCAAGTTCGGCAACCTCAAGGCGGTTGCGGGCGCGCCCGGACAGGTAGCCGTCACATGGAGCGGTTTGAAGTGCGTGCAATTGCAGACGAGCACCGATTTGACCGGCGGCTGGACGAGCCTGCCTGACACGGACGGCACCAGTTCTACGAACTGGCCTAACGCTGTTGGCCAACGCTACTTCCGTTTGATCGATAACAACCCGTAGGCCCTCCGCCTACACTATGACGCGCCGGGAGAAATTCTCTCCCGGCGCTTTTTTGCCCACTTCGCCAGAGCGGAGTTGCGGTGCTGCCCGCGAACTCTTTATTCGCTCGGGGACGGCGTTGCGGACGCAACGCCGTCCCCCAGACCCAAAGCCTAATTCCCTGCGCCACCCGCCCCACACAAATGTGCGGTGGATTTTGGCGCCGGATTCTCCACATTGCCATACCGTGAAACCCATTCTCCCGCGCCTGACCACGCGTCTGGCATTCTTCGGTGCCTTATGCGCGACTGTTTTGCACCCCATTTGCAAAGCCCAAGAAGCTGCAGCATCTGGCACCAAGTCGCCTGAGTGGCTCCGCCGATCTGTTGTCTACGAACTCTTCCCGCGCAACTTTTCGGCGGCGGGCGATTTCAACTCCATCACCGAGCGCTTGGGTGAATTGGAAAAGCTAGGGGTGGACTTGTTGTGGCTGTTACCCATCAATCCGACCGGGCAAAAAATGAAGAAGGGCACGCTCGGCAGTCCTTACGCGGTGCGCGATTATCTTGCGGTGAACCCGGATTGCGGCACGCCCGCAGACTTGAAGCGGTTGGTGGACGCGGCGCATCAACGCGGCATGAAGGTGATTCTTGATATCGTTGCGGGCCACACCTCTTGGGACAATGTTCTCATGAAGGACCATCCTGAGTTCTACAAAAGGGATGAGCAGGGGAACATCATCCCGCCCAACCCAGACTGGACCGACGTCGCCGCACTGGACTACAGCAAGCCCGAGGTGCGCCGTTACATGATCGATATGCTCAAGTTCTGGCTGACGGAATACAAAGTGGATGGCTTCCGCAGTGACGTGGCATTCACCGTCCCGATCGAATTCTGGGAGAGCGCCCGCGCTGAACTGGAGGCCGTCCATCCGGAACTCATCATGCTGGCCGATGCGAACGCCCAACCCGCCTTGCTCGCCAAGGCATTCAACATGGACAAGTCCGGAGCATTGTACTCAGCGCTGAGCCGTGTCATGTCCGGCATTTCGCCCGCCACGCTCATCAAGCAATCATGGGAGTCGACGCGGAAGCAGTTTCCGCCAGGTGCGTTGCACCTGCGTTTCACGGATTCGCATGAGAATGTCCGCGCCGTGGCCCGCTATGGCATCAACGGCGCTGTCGCCTGTCAGGTGCTCATGATGACGCTCGACGGAGTGCCGCTCTTCTACAACGGCATGGAGGTCGGTGACGCCACGGAATCCGCCGACCCGGCGCTATTCGAGAAGATGCCGGTGAATTGGAGCACCCCCGGGCGTCCGCCCCTGCGCCTGGTCTACGGGCACCTGGCCAAGTTGCGCAAAGAGCATCCGGCCTTCTGCAATGACACCGTTGCCTGGCTTGATAGTGACGTCTCTGACGACGTGGTCACGTTCCTGCGCAAAGACGAGAAGGATGAGTTCGTCGTTTGCATCAACTTTTCCAGCCGGTTGGTTCGCGGGAGTGTCGAGGTGCCCAATGCCGAGAAGTTCAAGGTCCTTAAGATCGACGGCACGCCGGATGTGCCCGCAAGCATGCTGCCTGACTTCATTCTAAACGGCTACGGCTGGGTGATTTACCACCGCTCCCTAAGGGAATGATTGCGGGCGGATCAGCGGGGTGTGCGGGATTCGACGCTTGACCGGCAGAGGCTCAATTCATAGTTTTTAACCAATGTTCGGTCTTGTTCGACAAGTAAAATCTGTTCTCGCGCTGGTAGTAGTAGCCCGCGCCGCCGCAGGTGCTTGTCGAAGTTGAAACGAAATTTGACAAGAACCCACGGCTGGCAACGGTCGTGGGTTTTTTGTCAATGAGACCCAGGCTCGCGCCAGCCACAACCTAGAAAGAAACATGAGCAAAGCAGCAGCAAAAACGAAGAAGACCAGCGCCAAAACCGCCACCCGGAAAGTCGGCCCCTTGATGTATGGGCGCGATATTCTGGTCGAAGCTCTCGAACGCGAGGGTGTCGAGGTCATCTTTGCGTATCCCGGCGGGGCAAGCATGGAGATCCACCAGTCCCTGACGAAATCCAGGATCCGCACGATTCTCCCGCGCCATGAGCAGGGCGGCAGTTTTGCGGCGGAAGGTTACGCCCGCGCCACCGGTAAAGCCGGTGTGTGCATGGCCACCAGCGGTCCCGGGGCCACCAATCTCGTCACCGCGATTGCCGATGCCTACATGGATTCCTGCCCGCTCGTGGCCATCACCGGCCAGGTTAACCAGAGCATGATCGGTCGTGGTGCCTTCCAAGAGACGGACATGATCGGCGTCACGCTGCCCATCGTGAAGCACAGTTATCTCGTCACCGACATCAACGACCTCCCGCGCATCGTGAAGGAGGCGTTTTACATCGCGCAGTCCGGTCGTCCCGGTCCGGTGGTGATCGATCTCCCGAAGAACATTCAACAGGCGCGCACCCAGCCCGTCTGGCTCACGCACGAAGAAATGCGGGCCGGTCTGCCGGGCTACAATCCTGACATCTTCGCCGACGAGCTGGCCTTGAACGAAATCATCGGCTTGATCGCCAAGGCTGAACGCCCGGTGCTCTATTGCGGCGGTGGCATTGTCACCAGCGGCGCGGCGGCAGAATTGAAGAAGTTCGCCGAAGCCACCGGTATTCCGGTGACCACAACCTTGATGGGCATCGGCGCCTTCCCCGAAAACCATGAACTCTCCTTGCGTTGGCTGGGCATGCACGGTGCGGCCTTCGCCAACTGGGCGGTCAACGGTGAATACGAACACCGCAAGTCCTTCAACGATCCCCAGGTGAAGATCAAGGATGGCTGCGACCTGCTCCTCGCGTTGGGTGTGCGCTTCGACGATCGCGTTACCGGTGCCTTCAGTGAGTTTGCGAAGGGTGCGACCATCGTTCATCTGGATGTGGACGCTTCCGAGTTGAACAAGAACAAGCGCGCGCACCTGCCCGTGGTCGGCGACGTGAAGGATGCTCTGACCCGTTTGAACAAGCTGCTGACCAAGCGTCCCGTCGGGAAGAAGTTCGGTGCCTGGCACGCCCAGATCGCCGAGTGGAAAGCGAAGGCCCCGTTTGCCTACGTTGTCACGTCGGAAATCGCCAACAGCGATCACGTTAAAGACCACATGAAGGGCAGCGAGGATGAGGTGATTCTGCCCCAGATGGTCATCGAGATGTTGCATGAGCTGACCAAGGGCGAGGCTTACATCACCACGGGCGTCGGCCAGCACCAGATGTGGTCAGGACAGTGGTATCCGTGCAAATATCCGCGCCAGTTCATCACCAGCGGCGGCCTCGGCTCGATGGGTTACGGCTATCCGGCGGCGCTCGGCGTGAAGGTGGCTCATCCCGACAAGCAAGTGGTGGACATTGATGGCGACGGTTCCTTCCTTATGAACATCCAGGAGCTGGCCACGGCCAACGTCGAGAAGATCGCAGCCAAGGCCATCATACTGAACAACCAGCACCTCGGCATGGTGGTGCAGTGGGAAGATAACTTCTACGCCGGCAATCGCGGCCACACCTATCTCGGCAACCCCGACGACCGTGCGCAGGTATACCCCGATTACGTGCGCGTCTGCAACAGCTTCAACGTGCCTTGCGAACGCGTCATGTTTAAGCGCGACCTGAAGGCCGCCTTGCAGCGCATGCTCGAGGCTAAGACCCCTTATGTGCTGGATGTCTGCACGCCCTACAGCGAACACGTGCTGCCGTTCATCCCCGCCGGGCGCACCGTGGCGGACATGATCTGGAAATACTGATCACTCCGGGAATGATTCCAGCCGGACGGTGGCAACACCGTCCGGTTTTTTGCGTCAAACTATCCGAGGCAAGGGGGCTTTAACAAAAGACGTTTCACGCAGGTAAATCGGCTCCAGCTTCTCGCCAGGAATGAAGTCGCTGCGCGTGCTGGCCAGCGCGGCGATCGTCGCCGCGCGAGGATGCAGGAGGCGGCCGTGGGGAAACCACTTGGTGACCTCGGGTCCGATCAGTGGGCGGTCACCACTGCTTTCGATGGTCTCTCGCCCAACGATCCGCAACGGCTCCAGTTCGCGTGCCGTTCCCTCGGTCAACTCCCACGTGGCGAGATAGAACTCTCCACGTTGTGCATCCAGCACCACGTTCACGACACCTCCCAAGCCATCGGATTGTGCCTGCGCCGCGATGGCCTCGACGCTAGAGATGCCAAGGAGTTTGAGGCCGGTGGCCAGTTGCCAGCCTTGCGCCAGCGCGATGCCCGCCCGGATGCCCGTGTAAGAACCCGGCCCAACCCCCACCGCGATGCACTCCACCTTGGCGCGGGTGAGGTTCGCCGCCTCCAACACCGACTCAATCATGGCAAACGGTTTCATCGCTTTGCCGGGTGAGGTGTCAATGACCTCGCGCACGTGCGCCTTGCCACACGCCACCGCGACGCTCCGTTGCCCGGAGGAGAAATCAAGCGCGAGAATCTTCATAGCTGATACGCCGGGTTTGCTCGTCCACGATTTCAAAGTTCACTTTTCGCAACAGGCTTTTTGTTCCACGCTCCACCAGTCTTTCTGCCCACTCGATCACCGCCACGCCCTCGGGCCGCAAATACTCCTCCACTCCGGCGCTGTGGATGTGCTCCGGGGTTTCCAGCCGGTAGAGATCGAGGTGAAATAGCGTGAGCCGTCCGCCCTCGTAAGTGTTCACCAGGGTGAACGTCGGCGAATGCACGCGGCCATTGTAGCCGAGCCCGCGAGCCAGTCCGCGCACCAATGCCGTCTTGCCTGCGCCCAAGTCGCCGCTCAAGGCGATGACCAATCCGCGCAGCGCCTCGCGGCCCCACGCCTCACCGAGCGCTTCCGTCTCGGCCGGGCTATGCGAAGTGAACGTAGCCATTGCCTTTGAAAGCGTGCGCGCCGTATTTGTCCTTCAGCCGCATTCCCAGCTCCGACGTCAACTTGCCCACGCAGGTCAACTTGAGCTTCGGAAACTGTTCCTTCCACGCGTCCTTGAGTCGCACCGCCGACGGTGCGGCAACGGTGAAACACAATTCAAAATCTTCGCCGTCCGTGAGTGCGGCGAGCAGCGGCGGCTTGGCGGTTGAGGAACCTTTGGCTGCAAGCTTCGCCGCGCGACTCACGGGCACAGTATCGGAACCCACATCCACGCCCACCTTGCTGGCCTTGAGGATGTGGCCCAAGTCGCCGGCGAGCCCGTCGCTGAGGTCAATCATCGCGTGGACTTTGAAATGCGTCGCCAGCCAGCGTGCCTCCGCCAGGCGCGGCTCAAATTCCAGATGCCTGCCAGCCAGCGAGCCACCAAGTTCGCCAGTGACGAACACCGCGTCGCCTACTTTCGCGCCCGCACGCAGCACGGCCTTGCCGCGTCCGACGTGGCCGGTCAGCGCAACTGAAACAAACATGCGCTCCGGGTTCGTGGTGGTTTCGCCGCCCACGATGGCGACGTTGTGTTCACGCGCCAGGGCGCCGAGGCCGGCATAAAGTCTCTCCACCAGGATGACGTCGTATTCGCGCGGCAGGCCAATCGTCACCACGGCGGCGTCGGGCGTCCCGGCCATCGCGGCGATGTCGCTGAGGCATCGGGCCAGCGCCTTGCGTCCCACTTTTTCCGGCGGAGTGTCTTTGGTGAAGTGGACTCCCTCCACCACGGCATCCGTCTTGAACAACAACTGCCGGTCGGGCGCGCCGCATTCGAGCACGGCGCAATCATCGCCTGCGCCGACCACAACGGATTCGTTGCGGGGCAAGTGCTGGGTCAAGCGGGCGATGAGTTCGAACTCGGTCATGGCGATTGTTCCAACGCGGCCTTGAAACAGCTCTCCAACAGCAGCATCACGAAGCTGAACGCGTTGAACGTGGCGTGACACGCGATGCAACTCAGCAGGTTGCCGGTGCGTTCATAAAGCTTCACGAGCAGCACGGCCAGCACAAGGAGCGGCACGAAGCTGAGGGCGTTGAAGTGGATGAAGGCAAACAGCAGCGAGGTGATCCACAGGGCTGCCTGTGGGAATCCATAACGCTTCAGCGCGGGGTACAACACCCCGCGGAACAGGCTCTCCTCGCCCAGCGGTGCGAGCACCATGGTCGCGAACGCCAGTCCCAGCCGATCAACCCACGAATCGGCGAGGCGCAGGATCATCACGGCGTCCTGCGTGGGCAGCGGAAAGCCGATGGCATCGGCGATCATGCCGACGCCCCATTGCAGGCCGATGGCCACGGGCATGAAGCCGAGCGCGACGGTCACACCCAGCAGGATGGCGTGACGGGGGGTGAGGTTGAAGCCAAAGGCCTCGCGCAGTGAAAGACCGTGCTGGCGGACAAACCACCAAATCAGCGGCACGGTGGCCCCCTGAAAACTCAACGCACTGATCATCATCGTGGCGACGCTCAGCTTTTCCTTCGAATGCGTGGCGACAGCCGAGACGCCCAGCGACCCCAGGAAAAAGCAGACCGCCATTCCTGCGAGCAATTTGACCAGCGCATCGAGTCGCCATGGTTTTTCAGCCAGCACGCCCCGACGCTAAGCCAACCGCGCAGACCGCCCAAGTGAAAAGCGGGTGATGGTTAGCGTGCCCTAATTATCGCCAGAAGCGCGGTGTTGGACTAAAACCGATACTGCATGGTCGCGTAGACGAGGTGGGCCTCACTGTCGTTGTTGCCGCCGTAGAGTTTGTCCTCGTAGCGGAAATAACCGTATTTAAGGCTCACGCGGATGTGGTCGCTCAACCGCCGGGTCACCATCGCCGTGATGCCGTGCTCCTCAGCGCCTGAACCCAGCGGCACACCCGCAGCCGAGTTGTCCTCGTAGTCGTCCGCCCGGTAGTAGAAGTAACCGAGGTTCAGGTCGGTGCGATCGTCCAAAACGAAGCCGGTGTTGAAGTTCAACGTCCAGTAATTGTTCTGCGAATCAAGGATCGCCTGGGTCAGCGCTGAGGCCGGCGTTTCCGTTTCGCTGAAGACGTAATTGATGCCCGCCTGCAAATAGAGCCGCGACCACGGAATCCAGCTGATGCTCTGGCCCAGGATGTGGCTGGTCAGGTCCGACGATTCGGTGCTGCTCAAGCCCGACACGGGATCCGGACCGGTGGTCACGGTGGAAACTTGATACTCGTAACGGGTGACCAGCGTGACCTTGGTGTGCGGCCGCAACGTGAGCCGCAGGTTGCCATCGTAGGTCTCGAAGTCCTGCATGACGAGATACGCCGGATAACGATTGGCACTGCTGTTGATCGTGCTGTCAACGTTCACGTTGTGGTCGTAGTCGTATTGGTTGAACTTGTAGTAACCCCCGACATCGATGGTCACTTTGCGTGACGGGTACCAGCGTGCGCCGATGGCATACTTTTGGAACAACCGCTCGTCGTCGGAATTCCGCGTCACCGGCGCGATCTGTTCAAGGCCGCCGTTCTCGCGCAGATTGCCGGCGCCCTCCGTCCACTCGCCGCGCGCATAAAGCACCCAGTTGGTCAGACCGGTGTAATTGACGTCGAGCCGCTCGGTGACATCGAGGCTATCGCCGTCTGCGCTACTGGCGGCAGACAGTAACGGCGTGCCCGTCGTTCCTGACGCAAAGGAGTCGGCGTCCCAATCCTTCTTCTGTACGCGAATCGACGGCACGATGGAAAGATCCTTTCGTGGCAGGAACATGAGGTTCATGTTCAACACGTACTCTTGGTCCTGCCCCCCGCCGACCAGATTGGTGTAGCCAAGGCCCGAGGTGACCACGTTCGGATCAAAATCGCCATAAATGCGACTACCCGACGTGTCGCTATCGAGCGTGCTGAAGAGAAATCCCGACGAGAAGAACAGCGTGGGCTTGATCCAGGTCTCGCTGAACGCATGCACGCTGAATAGATCGTATTCGCTGCCTTCGCGGTTGTTGATGCTGCGTTGCTGCGGTTCGCCGAAGAATTCCGTCATCGAGCGGGTGTTGGCGATTTCCCCGGTTTCGTAGCGCAAGCCCAGCCCGACATCCGTCTGCTTGATCTGGTGCTTCACGTCCAGCTCGAAGACGTCCACCGTCTCATCGATGTTGTAAACCGAAGGATAAAGACCGCGGGTCAGGCTGAACAGATCTGCCCGAACGGGTGCCCACGCCGTCGAACCTTTCTGGCCGTCGCGAAACCGGCGGGTGTATTTGAAAGTCACTTCCGGGGCGTTTTCCAGCG
>JAFMIZ010000091.1 GCA_017853715.1 Pedosphaera sp. | reverse complement strand
GAACGGTCGCTTCACTTTCACCGAGCAGCACGGGGATGTCTTCGCATACATGCAGACCGTCACTCATGAAGAAGGGAACCATGACGAGGCTGGGTGACTTGACGATGCCCGGAATCTCCGCGATGCGGGGCGGTTCTTCGAGAAACGCGGGGTAGACTTCGGCAAAAAGATTGCGTGCCGCAATCAACTCCACCTGCCGCTCGATGGATTTTCGCGAATCAGGATTGAGCGCGGTGCCGTGACCGGCAATCACCAAGGCGGTATCATGGTAGGGCGCGCAGTCCCCTGCGCGCCGTTGGTTTGGTTCGGCAAGCAGAGGACTGCCAGCCCTACCTAAAACACCCATGGCCCGAGCCAGGATGATCTCTGTCATCAGCGGATGCGTGCCGACGGGGTGGCAGTAAATCACGTCGCGGTCTTCGAGCCTAACTTTGCAGGGCATCACGTCCTGAGAACCAGCGGGCAGACCCAACTCGCAAGGAATGGCCTGGCGCGTGAAGTAGCCTTCGCTGACGAACAGCGGCACCACGAAGACACGCGGCGTGCGAATGCTGGCCAGGGCGGGGCCGATGCGCGGTTCGATCTTGAAGAATGCAGGCTGCACGTCGGCAAAGAGATTGCGACGACGCAACTCGGCCACGTGCTGATGCACGGTTGCACCGGAATCCCCGTTCACGGTGGAACCGTGCCCGATGAGCAGGAGGGTGGCGTCTGGAAAGGCCAAGTGACTCATGGGACCCATTCGACGCATTCCGCCCTGCCCTAGCAACGGGCCGGCAAATTCAGTTCCCCGAACAACACGCGCGCGACCCAGTCGCCGAAGCGTTCGCCGCTCTGGCGCTCCGCTTTGAAGCGGACGAGCAACGGACGCAGTTCGTCTAGGACTGAGCCGTAAGCGACGTTGTCCTTATACACGCGCGCCAGCCGGGTGCTGGGTTCGTTGCCGCCCAGATAGAGCTGATACTTTTGCGGGGCCCGCCCCACGAGGGCAACTTCCGCCATGTAAGGCCGCGCGCAACCATTCGGGCAGCCGGTGATGCGGATGATCAACTCTTCGCCGGGCAAACCGACTTCATTGAGCAACGCATCCGTCTTGGCCACGAACTCGGGCATGATGCGCTCCGACTCCGCCAACGCGAGACCGCACGTGGGCAATGCAACACAGGACATCGAAGCCAACTGGGTCGGGGTGCCCTGCTGTTCCGGGTTGATGCCGTGCTTGGCCAGGATGGCATTCGTCGCGGCTTTTTGCGCGTCGTCGAGTCCGGTGAGAACGACGTTCTCGGCGGGCGTGAAACGGAATTCCGGTTTCACCTGCCCGGCGATTTCGCGCAACGCCGTCTTCATGTTGGTGCCATGCGCGTCTTGAATGCGGCCATCCTGCACAAAGAGGCCGAGGAACCACTTGCCGTCATGCGCACGGCTCCAGCCGTAATGATCGCCCTGACGCACGAACTTGAACGGACGCGCGGCACCGAGTTTGAGGCCCATGCGCGTTTCGAGTTCAGCGCGGAACCAGTCCACCCCGCGATCCTCCACGACGTATTTCAGACGCGCGTGCTTGCGGTTGGTGCGATCACCGAAGTCGCGATGGATGCCGACCACGCCGTGGGTGGCGTTGACGACTTGGTCGGGCGTGATGAAACCGATCACATCCGCCAGGCGCGGGAACGTCTCGGGATTGTTGTGGCTGCGGCCCATGCCGCCGCCCGCCGTGACGTTGTAACCGACGAGTTTGCCGTTCTCCTCAACGGCGATGAAGCCGAGGCAATTCGTGAAGATGTCCACGTCGTTCAGCGGCGGAACCACGAAGCCGATCTTGAATTTGCGGGGCAGATACGTGCGACCGTAAAGCGAATCCTCCGGCACCGCCGCCCCGTTCACGCCATCGAGATCGAGCTTCTCGCCGTTGATCCAGATTTCGTGATACGCCGCGGTCCGCGGAATGATGGAGTCCGAAACCCGCTTTGCATCCGCCTGCACGGCCACGCCGACTTCGCCCGTTGCGGGAGCCGGGGGCGCCATGACATTGCGCACGACGTCGCCGCACGCCGCGATGGTGGTGACCAGCGCCGCGTTCAATTCATGGATCAACGCGCGGAGGTTGCCCTTCACGACGTGATGGAACTGGATGCCCTGGCGGGTGGTGATGCGCAGCGTGTTGTTGCCATATTTCGCCGCGAGTTGATCAAACACCAGATATTGCGCCGCGCTCGCGATGCCGCCGGGACTGCGCGTGCGGATCATCATGATGTATTTTTTGCCGGTCTTCCGCAGATCGCGATCGTCCTGCTGGTAGCAGCCGTGGAACTTGAGGAACTGATTGTCGTCCTCGCTGAAGTGATCGAGAGAATCATCGGCCAGCGTCGCGGCGATGGTGCCGGCGAGCGAGGGGCAGGCGGTCTTGATTTCCTCGTTGTGAGTGAGTTTGGCGGTGGTGCTCATAATTGACTCCAAAATAATGACGGGTGACTGGCGGCGCTAAATCGAGAATTCCTCGTTCTCGAAACGGAACTTATGGGCGGGCGATTCCAACATGCCCGCTCCAAGCGTGTGATTCGTCCCCTGCTCGATCAGAATGAATGAGCCAGTCAGACGGTTCTTGCGATAGGCGTCCACCACAAGCGGCTTGGCCGTCTTGAGGCGGATGTCGCCAATGTCATTCAAGGCCAGCTCGTTCGCGGGCTTGAGTTCGCAGGTGGACATGTCGACGCGTCCGTTGACGCCCGACACGATGGCCTGCACGGTGTTGGATGTGTGTTTGAGAAGATACTTCCGGCCCGGAGCGAGCGGCTTGGGATTCATCCAGCAGACACGCGCCTGGAATTCTGAGCCGACGCCGGGGAAATGGTCCTGGCCCACAATCATATCGCCGCGGCTGATATCGAGGTCGTGCTCCAAAACCAGCGTGATGCTCTGCGGACAGAACGCTTCCTGCTGCGGTCCGTCATAGGTCCAAATCTCCTTTACGGTCGAACGCAATCCGCTCGGCAAAACCACCACGCCATCGCCCTGCTTGACGATGCCGCACGCGATCTGGCCGCTGAGGCCGCGGAAATCGTGCAGCTTCGGGTCAGTGGGGTTATTGGGCCGGTTGACCCATTGCACCGGAAAGCGCAGGCCCGTCATGGCCCAGTCGCTGGCGATATGAACCGTCTCGAGGTGATACAGCAGGGACGGCCCCGGATACCAAGGCGTGTGCTTGGACGGCTCGACAACGTTGTCACCGTTGAGCGCGCTGATGGGGATGAACTTCACGTCACGGAATATGTCGAGACGCGGCAGGAACGACTCAATCTCCTCGCGGATTTCAAGGAAGCGGTCTTCACTCCAGTCCACGAGGTCCATCTTGTTGATCGCAAAAACAATGTGGGGAATGCCGAGCGTGGCCGCGATGAACGTGTGACGGCGAGTCTGCTCGATGACACCCTGACGCGCGTCCACTAGCACCACGGAAAGGTTCGCCGTGCTGGCACCGGTGACCATGTTGCGGGTGTACTGCACATGGCCGGGCGTGTCGGCGACGATGAACTTGCGGCGCGGCGTGGCGAAGTAGCGATAGGCAACATCGATCGTGATGCCCTGCTCGCGTTCGGCGCGCAGACCGTCGGTGAGGTTGGCGAGATTGATCTGACCACCGCCGGTGATGTCGGCAGAGCGTTCCAGCGCTTCGATCTGGTCCTCCATGATGTTCTTGGAATCATAGAGCAAGCGACCGATCAGCGTGGACTTGCCGTCGTCCACAGAGCCGCAGGTGTTGAAGCGGAGGAGTTCGATGGGATGATTCGTCTTCTGGGTCATGGGAAATTACGGGTTGCGATACGTGCGATGGCAGTCGGTGCAGGACTCGCTGACGCGCTTGAAGGCGGCGTCAGCATCGGCGCCCTGCATTTGGAGCTGGGATTGTAATTGCTCGGAAGCGCTCGTGGCGGCGGCGAGCTTGGCTCGATAATCTGGGGAACGAGCCGCCGTATCCTCCAGCCGGGCCAGCTCGCGGAATTGCTCCAGCAACATCATGGCTTCATGCGCTGGAACAAGGTCGGGATGGTCAGCGGGCGTTTTCCAGCCCGCGCGCTGGGTGGTTTCAAGCCGGTCAAAAATGTGTTCAACGGCCAACATGCTCTCAACGCGTGTGGACGGCTGGACGGCTGAGGGAAAGTTGCCCGCAACAGAATTCAACTGGATCGGCGACGGCGGCGTGAAGTCGCTTGCCGCGCGATAGAGCCCCGGATACTCGGCACCAGTGCCCGCATGATGGATGAATTCAAGCGCCTGATCGCGGGTCCAGCCTGCATTCGCCTGACATATCACAGCCACGGCTGCCGGGCCGCGAAATTTCCCGTGGTGGCAATGAACGTAAATCGGTCCGGGCAAAGTAGCACCGGCCTTGACCAACTCCACTACGCGGTTGCTGGCGATGCCGTCATATCCGACCGGAAGATGCACGTACCGCATCCCGTGCCTAGCAGCCAGAGCAACGTCCGGTTTCGCGCCGTCCACACTGATGATGGTTTTCACGCCAAGCTGCTGGAGGGAAGCAAAGCCCGCCGCACCCTCGGGCTGCGAACCGGAGAAGACGTTCGTGGTCGCGCGCAGGAAGTTATGCAGCCCGGGCTGTGATTCGTCCATCTGCCATTCACACGTCGGGGAGGCAGAGCCACGCAACGGCAGCGCCACCGCCATCAGGGCGGAGAGCAGGAACAAGGGATGGAGGCAGCGCCAGGTCATTTGAAATGCATCATCAACGTGCGCGTGGAGACGGCCACAATCACCAAGCCGACGATCGCCAGCATGGGTTTGTGGGGGATTCGTTTGCAGGCGAATGCCGCCAGTGGCGCGGCGAGCAGGCCACCGAGCGCGAGCGGCAAAACCACTTTCCACAATCCGATGCCGACCGTTGCGATGAAAACCAAAGAGGATGTCAGCGTGATGAAGAATTCCACTGCGTTGACGGTGCCCACCGTGAAACGAGCCTCATTGCCGCGCGCGAGCAAGGTGGAAGCGACGATCGGCCCCCAACCGCCTCCGCCCATCGCGTCAATCAGCGCCCCAAAGAAGCCAAGCGAACGAATTTTGCTGGCGACCTTGACGGGCGGGACCTGCTTGAAGGCCTTGCTGAACACGATGAGGCCCATGACGAGGATGTAGCCCGCTATCCAGGGCTTCAATTTCTCACCGGGTAAATTGACCAGCAAGAAGGCGCCCATAGCGGCACCTAGCACACCAGGTATGACCAAACGTTTGAATAGTTCCCTGTCCACATTGCCAAACCGATGGTGTGAAATGGCTGAGGCACCGGTGGTGACCGTTTCCGCCATGTGAACGGTGGCGCTCACGGTAACCGGCGGCAGACCGGCAGCGAGCAGGAATGACGAAGCCGTCACGCCATAAGCCATGCCGAGCGCACCGTCCACCATTTGGGCGGCGAATCCGATCAACAGAATGATCCAGAACTCTTCGGGCATAGGTCCAGTCGGAGCTTACAATGTGCTAGAAGTATCCCGCCTTCTTGCGGTCTTCCATCGCGGCCTCGCTGGCTTTGTCGTCCGCGCGGGAGCCGCGTTCGGTCACACGGGCCGCCGCGACTTCGCCGATGATGTCATCCACGCTGTCGGCGCGAGACTCAATCATGCCGGTGCTGATCATGTCGGCGATGGTGCGCACGCGAACGATGAGCTTGCGGCGATCCTCATTGGGTTTCACGCGCGCTCCGTCGTAGGGATCGGGCTTCGTGGTATCGGCATGCTCAGGGGGCATCGGCAGCCATTGGCCGCCGCGGCGGAAACACTCGCGCTCGTGGCTGAAGTAAATATTCGGCACTTCGAGCTGCTCCTTCTTGATGTATTCCCAAACGTCCATTTCCGTCCAGTTGGAGAGCGGGAACACGCGCATGTTCTCACCCTGATTGAGGCGACCGTTGTAAAGGTTCCAGATTTCCGGGCGTTGATTCTTGGGGTCCCACTGGCCAAAAGCGTCGCGAAAGCTGAAGAAACGCTCCTTCGCGCGGGCTTTTTCCTCGTCGCGTCGCGCACCGCCGATGCAGCAGTCGAATTGGAACTCCTCGATGGCGTTGAGCAGCACGGGCGTTTGAAGCTGGTTGCGGCTGACGACGCCGGGTTTGGGCGTGACGAAGCCCTTGGCGACGCCATCCTCGACCGTGCGCACAATGAGCTTGGCGCCCAACTCTTTCGCCCGGCGGTCGCGAAATTCGATCAGCTCGGGAAATTCGTGGCCGGTTTCAACATTCAGAAACGGCATGGGAATTTCCGCCGGGCGGAACGCTTTTTCCGCAAGGCGCAAAAGGCAGATGGAGTCTTTACCGCCAGAAAACAACAAGGCCGGCCGCTCAAATTCGCCCGCAACTTCACGCATGACGTGAATCGCCTCGGTTTCCAAATACTGCAAGTGGTCCAGATGATATGAACTCATGACTTAAAATCAGATACCCGCGCCGCCGGAAACAGCCTGTTTTCCCCAGGCCGCGTGAAGACCGCATTCGCGTTTTTCGTCGGCTTTGGCGGGATCAAAATAATCCCACTCGTTCGGGAGATTATGCTCCTTCAGATACGACTCCATCTCCGCGTCGCTCCAGTAAAACACAGGGCTGACCTTGAGCGAATTGAAATTTACGTCGGGCGAAACAATGTCGAGCCCCGCTCGGTTGGGGTTTTGCACCTTACGCAGGGCCGTGATCCAGATGGCCGGTGCCAATTCCTTCATCCCGCGTTGAAACGGCTCGAGCTTCATGGCCGTGCTGAAAGCTTTAATGCGGGCCTCATTGTCCGGCGTCGGATCGGGCATACCGCCAAAAACTGCGTCATAGTGGGCAGCCGTCACTTTCGGTAAATAGGCTCTGATGTTCAGTTTTAGCAAGGCCTTCACCTGTTCGGCATGTTTGTAGGTCGCCGGACGGTTGTAGCCATGATCCACCCATAACACGGGGATGCCTGGCTGCAATTGGCTGACCAGATGCAGGATGACCGCTTCGTAAGGGCGAAAATTGGTGGAAACGATCGCCCGTCCGGGGGCCTGTGCGATAGCCCACTTTACGACTTCGAGAGCCGATTTCTGGCGCAGATCGGCGTTTAGTTGGTTCAATTCTTCGGGGGTAAACGACTTCATAGGTTCAACAATTAAAAAACTCAAATGGTGTAGTCTTCCTTCGGCTTCACGCGACCAAAGGAGAGTTTGTTCCAAACGCGCTCATGCACGTAATACAGAACAATCTTGGTGAACAACTCCACAAACCCAATGCTAATGGCCATCTTGGCGTGCCCAGTCACCAAGAATGAAATCAGGATCGTGTCGCACGTCCCCGTGACGCGCCATGAAAACGCCTTCACCATGCTGCGATAAGGTTTCTCAGTCATAACATTGAGGCGTTTCAATCGGCATCCTCGCCACGAGGGCTGGTTTTGTGCAGCTTCAAAATACGATTCATTTGCTCGTCTTTTACCCAAACAAATGGGCTTGGATTTTGCCGCCCAATGGGTGGTCTTATTGAATAACGATCTTTCGAGTCGTTAATATAAGAACCTTTGACCAAATGGTCAATACTGATTCGAAGGTGCATGGGACCGGGAGAGAATCAGCCTTAGCCACAAGGCCATCTGCGCGCCTGTCCGGCCTAAAACTGCCAAAAAAAGAGCAATCAATGACAAGGCGAGTGTAGTTGATTGTCCACTGGCGACCTAGGCTGCGCGTGGATATCGTGAAAGACGCATCACCCAAGCCAGTGACGCAGACTGAGCCGTGCGATAAGCGGCAAACCAAGGCTTTGTGTTTGTTACCCGAGCGAGAGACGGCTTTTGGTTGCCCCCGTGACTTTCTCGGCAACCGTTTTGTTTACATCGTTTTATCCGCCCGGGCACGCGGGCTATCGGTGGGCATCAATCTCAATCCCGATAAGTTCTGCGATTTCGACTGCATCTATTGTGAGGTGGACCGACAGCAGTCCGCCCGCGAAGACGGTCTAGATACCGATGTGATGGCGGTTGAATTGGAGCACACCTTGCAATTGGTCGCCTCGGGTGAATTGCTTGAACGTCCGACATTCCGAAATCTTCCTCCTGATCTACTCAAGCTGAAGCACGTGGTGCTGAGCGGGGACGGCGAGCCAACGCTGTCAACACAGTTTCAGACAGCAATCCGTGAAGCCGTTCACGTGCGCGCCTTGGGAAAGTTCCCTTTCTTCAAGCTTGTTCTCATCACCAACGGCAGCGGACTCGACCGTGATGAAGTTCAGGAAGGCCTTGAGCTGCTGACCAAGCAAGATGAAATCTGGATAAAACTCGACGGCGGAACACAGGCTTATCTTGATCGAATCAACCGTTCCAAAGGGGTGCGGCTGGAGAAAACCCTTGCCAATATTCTGCTGGTCGCCCGTAAGCGACCGGTTGTGATTCAAAGCCTGTTTCCCTCTTTGAACAACGAGCCACCGCCCGCCGAGGAAATCGAACAGTTCGCCTTGCGCCTGCGCGAATTGCGCGAGCAGGGGGCGCAAATTTCGCTGGTGCAAATCTACTCCGCCACGCGCCCCATCCAGAATAAGGGCTGCGGGCATTTACCCCTGAAGACACTTTCCCGCATCGCCCAATCCGTGCGGTTCGTTGCGGGCCTCAAGGCCGAAGTATTCTAACCACATGCGACCGAAGGTAAATCCGGAGCATTAGCTATTCACTTGGCTAGACGCAGCGTTCCCCTACCCTGACGCAATGTCGTTCACCACAGTCACTTTGGTCGCCGCCGCACTCGTTGTGGCCCGCGGCATCGCGCAATGGTGGCTGGAACGGCTGAATCAGAACCAAATTCGCGCCAATGCCAATCGCCTGCCCGACGCCTTCCGTGGCGTCATGGACGAACTGACTTATGCAAAATCTGTCGCCTACTCGTTGAGCAACAGCCGGTTCAACCAATTCGAGGCGGCTTACGACGCCGTGCTGCTGCTCGCAGTCCTGTGCAGCGGGATTCTGCCGTGGGCGGAACACTTCTTCACCCCTAGGTCGGTGTGGGAACAGGCGATCTTTCTGTTTGCAACGTTCACAGTCATGTCTTTGCTCTCTCTGCCGGTGCAATGGTGGGACCAATTCAAACTTGAAGAGCGATTCGGCTTCAACACCACCACGCAGGCCACTTGGTGGCTGGACCGCGCGAAGAGTTTCGTCATCGGCGTGATGATTGGCTACCCGCTGCTCGCGTTGATTCTCAAGTGCGTCGAGTGGTCCGGCGATTGGTGGTGGCTCTGGGCGTGGGGCGTTTTGCTCGCATTTCAATTGCTGATGTCGGTGCTCGCACCAGTGCTGATTCTGCCGCTATTCAACAAACTCACGCCACTACCCGAAGGGACGTTGCGCGACCGTTTGGTGGCGCTCGCTGGCAAAACACAGTTCCGTGCGGCGAGCATTCAAGTGATGGACGGCAGCCGCCGCTCGAAACACTCGAATGCCTTCTTCACCGGCTTCGGACGCTTCCGCAAAATCGTGCTCTTCGACACCTTGATTACCCAACTCACTGAGCCTGAACTGGAAGCCGTGTTGGCTCATGAAATCGGCCACTGGCGCAAGCGACACATCACGAAGCTACTGGTCATCTCTGCGGTGAGTTCGCTGGGTGCTTTTGCGGTGGTTGCCTGCATGGCACGACAGGACTGGTTTGCGGCCGGGTTCGGGCTGCGTGGCGCGAGCGTTTCATCGTCATTGCTCTTGTTCGGATTACTCGCGGGCACGGTGTTATTCTGGCTCTCACCGCTGACCCACTGGTGGTCGCGACTTCATGAATATGAGGCTGATGCATTCGCGCGCGAAGTAATCGGCAATGCACAACCACTCATCGGTGCCTTGCGAAAGCTTAACGGAAAAAATCTTTCCAACCTGACCCCGCATCCGTCCTACAGCAGCTTCTACTATTCTCACCCTACCCTGCTGGAACGGGAGCGCGCGTTGACATCGGGTTAAGAAGACGCTGAATGAAGCCTGGATTCCAGATTGGCGTTGGCACTGACGGAAAAACAAACCGCACGCAGCGATGATTCGCCCCGGCGGCCTCGGAATGGAAGTCACTGGGGCGGCGAAAGC
>JAFMIZ010000090.1 GCA_017853715.1 Pedosphaera sp. | reverse complement strand
CTCGCTGTTTTCGGTGGCACAGCAGGTCGCAAGGACAGCCTGTAGCAGCGGACGTGAGTCCGCTCCATCTGAAAGCGGGGAAAAATCAGGCCGGCTCACGTTGGCGGCTACCGTTCAGGGGTTCCAGGCGCGAATCATCGTTCTTGGAATGCACCCCTTTCCCAGGTAATCGCCTCCCCATCAGGTGGAAAGGGTCGCGCTGCGCCCTCCTCCGAGTTGAATGGAGTATGACTGCACGAAGTGTTCCAGCCTGGCCCGCGCGGCGATCATCGCAGCGCGATGACCGCCACCCATCAGGGCAGGTCGCGTCACGTTCGATAGATTAAGCGAAAACAGCGAGGCACCACTTCGGAACCTAACCGGTGGTTTTCCGCCGGCCGACTGGCTTTTGTCCGTCACCCCCTCCTGTTTCTGCCCCAGAATTTCGTGGCAAGCCGATAACTATCCATTTTGATAGTTTGACAGCCATAAGCGGTCGTGTTTAAATCTTACCCTGCCAACGGAAAAATTTAGCTTTTGAAACACATATGAACAACCACATCAAAGCATTGAAAAGTTGTCTGGCCGCCTTGGCCTTGGCCGGCTCGGCCCTGTCCTCTCAAGCACAAGTAGATGTTACCGTCGATCCCGGCGCGAGTTGGCAGGGCTACATGAACGTATTCGAGCTGCCCTCCAACGGGGGTGCCTACGTCTTTGGCAGCCCATGGGGAACTGGGGATCTCGTGGCCAACTTCTCCGGTCCCGTGTTGACCTTGTCCCCGAACACCATCGGCGACCCTAATCCCTTCTGGTATACCCCCAGCGGCGGCCCCGGAGCCGCGGGTAACAAGATCATGGAAGCCAACATGTATGTGCAGAACGATGGTGGATGGGCGGGGCAGACCGTATCGTTCTCCGGCACCGTGCTGGCGAACTCGTTCACCTCCGCGCACTCCACGGTGGCCTTCATCCGGGACTTTGCCCCGGACTTTTCCTCATTCAATGTCACTAGCATTGCGCTGGGCGGGCCTGGCGATTTCACCATCAGCCTGGCCACGATCAATGACCCCGCGCGGCACGTCCAATACGGTTTCACCACAACCGGCGTGAACGTCTGGGTGACGGATGTGGGTTCCTTTGGCAATCTGCAGGTCACAGCCATTCCCGAGCCGTCCACCTTTGCTGTCGCCGGGCTTGGGTTGGCCGCGTTGCTCGTGCTGCGCCGTCGCCGCTGATTCTGTTCCGCAAAAAATTCTGCTGGGCCGTCCTTCGGGACGGCCCATTGCTTTTTTGGGCAGTTCCCCATGAACCGCAGCTTGGACTCCCGGCTTTAGCCGGTCCCTTGGAACCACTCACGGCACCCGCCGGACCGGCTGGGACTCCAAACAGAGGCAAGCGCCGGTGCAGGGGGCGCGCACTGCTTGCGCTTGTTTGGGCTGGTGTTTGGGTGGACCCAGCGCGGGGCGCAAACGGGCAGGGTTCAAAACAGTGGGACTGAAACACCCCATTTTTGGAACTATCCACTTGGGGAGCTGGTCATTTCAGCAATTCGCCTTAGATTAGCCCAGTATCCCTGCAACACAAATGCGAACATCAACACAAAACACCAGCAACCTAGCGAACCCCATGAAACGAATACTCACATTAATCGCTCTGACCGCCCTGACGGGCGTGGCCAGCGCGCAATTGGTCACAAATCTTTTCCCCAACGGTGACTTCACCGCCGGCGGCCCAACCGGCGATTGGGTTGAAGTCAGCGGCGGCGGCGCATTCACCTACACCTATCCCGCCACGGGCGGTAATCCTGCAGAGCACGGCGTCATTGATGCCACCGCCGCCGGCGGCGGCTGGGGCATCTGGGTCGGCGGTGACACCACCCCGATTCCCTTGACTTCGCTGGGCTTGATAGCTGGAAACATCTACACCTTTGTTCAAGACATGAAGGTTCTTTCCGGACCCAACACGGGCGGTCTCAAAATCGAATCTTGGGGTCCCAGTGGCAAGATCAGCGATTCGGGTGATATGCGCCCTTGGCCAGCGACGGGCAGTTGGGCGACTTACTCAACCAATTATACCATCGCGCCCGGTGCCACTGGCCTGAAGATCGTTCCGCTGTGGGGGCCCACTTCCTCTGTGGCCTTCGACAACCTCGGGGTGATTGCCCCGGCGTCCACCCCGCTCTACGCGACCATTACCAGCCCGGCCAACGGTGCCACGGTCAACACGAATTTCCTCATTGTAGCCAGCGCCGGGGTGTTGCCCGGGGCGGTCACCAATGTCAGCTTCTACCGCGGCGCGAGCTTGCTGGGCAGTGATGACACCTCACCCTTTAGCTTGAACGTCTCCAATGCGGCAACCGGCTCGGCTGCCTTGACGGCTGTGGCTCAAGCCGATACCGGCGCTTCCATCACGTCCGCAGTCGTAAACATCACCGTTGCCGCCGTCGCGACGGTCACCAATTCATTCTTGGTGGATCCGGCGGCTGCATGGGTTGGTTATATGAACGTTCGCGAAACCCCCCAGAACTTCAATGGCTTCGTCTTTGGCAGCGCTTGGGGCGTCGCCGATTTGTCCGCAGCATTCTCCGGCTCCGGCCCGTCCTCCCGACTCACCCTAAAACCCGCCCCGCTTAACGATACCAACGCGTTCTGGTACGACTACAGTGTCGAGCCGCTCCTCTCAAGCCCGACCGGCCCCTTCAACGGCGCGGTTGGGTTCAAGGAAATGGAGGCCAGCTTCTACGTTCAGTTGCCCGACGCCACAGTCAGCGGCAATGTGGTGCAATTCTCCGGCACCTGCGTCAGCAATTCACTCGACATCCGCCTCAACGCTGCCAGCACCAATGGCATTGGAAACGGCTGGACCAATTACGCCTTCGTGAAGGACTTCGCCCCGGATTACTCGTCGGTGGTGGAATCCTTGGTCATCGTCACTGCGGGCGCGCCCTTCAGCGTCAGCCTCACCACGCTTCCTGACCCGGCTCGCCATGTTCAATATGGCTTCGTCACCCGCGGCCCGAACGTGTGGCCGACGGACGTGAACAACTACGGCGCCGTTGTCTTGCAGTCGCTGGACGTCACACCCACCAATGTCACGGTGAACTCCTCCTCGAGCTGGTCGGGCTACATGAATGTGTTCAACAAACCGCAGGATGGCGGTGGTTACCAATTTGGCAGCCCTTGGGGAACCGCGGACCTTTGTGCCGTCTTCAACAGCAGCGGCCTCGTGCTCTCGCCCAACGTCATCGGCGACCCCAATGCCTACTGGTATACGCCTAGTGGTGGTCCCGGCTCGGTGGGCAACAAGACCATGGATGCCAGCATGTATGTGGAGATTGGTGCACTGCCCGGACGCAAGCTCATCTTCTCCGGCAACGTCCTCTCCAACACGCTCGTGAGTGCTTCGAATACGAACGCCATCGGTAACGGCTGGACCAGCGTGGCCTTCATCAAGGACTTCGCGCCGGATTACTCGTCCTTCAACGTCTCGACCCAGGCGCTGACCGGCACGGGTGCGTTCAGCATTCAACTCAACACCGTCAACGACCCGGCCCGCCATGTGCAATACGGGTTTGAAACGGTTGGACCGAACGTCTGGGTGACGGATGTCGCGCCGTTCGGCAACATCGTGATCGGCAACGCTGGAACATTCCCCACCAGCATCACGCCCAGCCTCAGCGGCGGCACCGTCAACCTGTCGTTCCCCACGCAGCTCGGCAAGGCCTACACGATCCAATACAAGAGCCTCCTGACCGATCCGTCCTGGAGCACGCTCACCACCACCAACGGCACCGCCTCCACCGTGGTGATCGGTGATTCCACGGGCAATGGGCAGCGCTATTATCGCCTGTCCATTCAGTAAGCTGGACTATCAACAAATCAGGGCCGGGTTCGCCCGCAAAGCGAACCCGGCCCAGCAGGAAGCCATAACATGAAGATGACCGACCAAACTGCCAAACGCGGATTCACCCTGATCGAGTTGCTGGTGGTGATCGCCATCATCGCCATTCTCGCAGCAATGCTCCTGCCCGCACTGGGCAAGGCCAAAGAGAAAGCCAAGGCCATCCAGTGCGTCAGCAACAACAAGCAGATCTCCTTGGCCATGCTCATGTATGTGGGCGACAACAATGACTACCTGCCCGTGCTCAACGATGGGCGCTTTGGGGCCTTCGGCACCAATTGGTGGATCAACCTGATTGACCAAGGCAACTACCTCACCAAGAGCGATGTGTCCCGCAACGTCTGGCGTTGCACGGGGGTGAAGGACGAGGACATCGCACCCGATGTCAAAGCTTACTTCAACGGAAACAACCTGGAGGGCTACGGACCGCTCGAAGACCAGCAAAACTCCGCCAACAGCATTGTCCGTTATGCGCGCACTTCCTCCGGCATCCAGGGTCCGCGCCGCATGAGCACCATCAACCGCACCAGCCAGATTTGGCTCGTGGGCGATGTCGGCGTGCCGGGCACCGTTCGCAACGGCAATGCGGTTCGCTACCCGGCCTCCAATGAGGCTCCCAAGAGCTACTTCACCGAGATAGCGACTTTCAAGCCCAAGCCGGGCAGCGGCTGGAGTGGGCTTAATCCCATGAAGCAGGCCGCCTGTCGTCACGGCGGTCGGGCGGCGTTCGCCGCGTGCGATGGCCATGTTGAGCAGTGGACCTGGAAGGACCTGTTCAACAACAAGCAGGACGTTTTCGCGGTCGATTCCTTCTAGGAAGACAATTTTGGGTTGGTTGGGGGTTGGTGACACGGGGCGCATCGGTGGGCCCGATGCGCCCCGCTGCAGGAAAACCAAGAATTCACAGGATCCATGCAAAATACACTCCGCATCACAACACTTGCCGCGCTGGCGCTGACGTTCCTCGGATTCGTCGCCCAGCCAACGCTGGCCCAGGCCGCCGATCAGGCCATCACCTCCGCGGCCGCTATCCGCAACCTCTCGGCTGAGGATGCGGCCCGCGGACTGCCCGTGAAACTGCGGGGCGTGGTGACGTTCTTCGACGACGGATTGTTCTCACGTTTCATTCAAGATGAGACGGCGGGCATTTACATGTTGGAGAGCACCAACACACCGGCGTTGAAGGCAGGCGAGCTGGTCGAAGTTGAGGGCACCACTGCGCCGGGTGAATTTGCGCCCGTTGTGATGCCCACGTCGGTGAAGCCGGTGGGTCAGGCCAAGCTGCCTCCTGCCAAATCCGTGAACTGGGAAGAGATGGTCGGCGGTTCGCAGGACAGCCAGTGGGTGGAATTCAGTGGGAAGGTGCGTGCGGTGCGCTTCGAGAAGGTGACCGACTACTATGTGCTGGATTTTGCCAGCAACGGCGAGCGTTTCAGTGTCTACGCCAAGGAACTCCCCACCCCGCAACCCGATGAGCTGGTCGAGGCCACCCTGCGCGTGCGCGGGGTGTGTGCCACCATGTTCAATAACCAACGCCAATTGTTTGGCGTGCGGTTGCTGGTTCCGGGCAAAGAGGGGGTTGTGATCGAAAAAGCCGCCAGCGCGAAGCCCTTTGAACAGGCCGCCGAAAAAATCAGCGACCTGCTTCGCTTCACTCCTTCTGGCACGGTGGCTGGCCGCGTGAAAGTGGTCGGCACGGTGGTGTTCGCTGAACCCGGCAGGGCGCTGTTCATCCAGGATGAGAACGGCGGGCTCCAATGCCAGACCTCCCAACGCGAATTGCCTGCAGTGGGCACCAAGGTGGAGGTGGTCGGCTTCCCCGCCCGCGGCGAATATACCCCGGTGCTTGAAGACGCCGTCGTTCGGGCCGCTGGCACGGGCAAGGAACCAGGGATTCCCTTGGTGGATGTAAACGAGATTCTCACGGGCTCACACGATTGCCGCCTGGTCCAGTTGCCGGCCAGGGTGCTGGGCAACGTGCAGCGCGGCTTGAATCGCTTCCTGTTGCTGGAATCGGGCGGCCTCACCTTCCAGGCATTCGTCCCGCAGAATTTCATCTATGGCAACCTCGCGGACCTGCCGGAAGGCAGCGAAGCGAACGTGCGCGGCGTTTGTGTCATCGAACGCGGCAGCCAGTGGCAGGCCGGCGATGCCTGGCGCGCCGGCTCCTTCCGCCTGTTGCTGCGCTCGGCCAAGGATGTGGATGTCACCCTCGTGCCCTCGCAGGTGACAATGCCGGAGGGGACCTCGATGATTGTCGGGCTGGTGATCATCGCCGCCGGCTTGCTCGGCTGGGTGGTGGTCTTGCGAAGAAAACTCCACGCGAGAACGACGAAGGCTTGATGACGGTTTGCCTCCCTGAACCAGTAGCAGCGGACGTGCGTCCGCTCCGTTTGAAACGGGGACTGAAATAAGTCGACTCACGTCTGCCGCCACTGCTGAGGAAAATCGCGAACTGTGGCCGGGAGAAATCTCTCCCTGGAGTTGTGGTCCATGACGCTCTGTCACCCGCACAGAAAATGACACTTTGATGAAAATGTTACGGTCACTCAAATTAACCGCCGCGCTCCTCGCCCTCATCGGCGTCGCTGGCCCGACCCCCGGCTGGGCGGCGAAGGTCGAGCTCGTGCGCGCAGGCGACGCCTGGAGCCTTCATCGCGACGGCCAGCCCTTTTTCGTCAAGGGCGCGGGTGGCACCAGCCGGCTCGACCTCCTCGCTGCCGCCGGGGCCAACTCCGTTCGCACCTGGGGTGTGGACAACGTGGCGCCTCTGTTGGATGAAGCGCACCGGCACGGGCTCGCCGTCACCGTCGGCATCTGGCTGCGCCACGAAGGCGACGAAGGAAATTTCAGTTACGACGATCCCAGGATGGTCCAAGCGCAGCTCGACCTCGTGCGCGAGGCGGTTCTGCGTTACAAGGATCATCCGGCCGTTCTGATGTGGGGCATCGGCAATGAAATGGAAGGCTACGCCGACGGCGACAAGCCGGTCATCTGGAAGCACGTCAACGAGGCGGCAAAGCTCGCGAAATCACTCGACCCCGATCACCCGGTGATGACCGTCATCGTCGAACTCGGCGGCAAACGCGTCCAAAGCGTGAACGAATTCTGCCCCGATGTGGACATCGTGGGCATCAACAGCTACGCCGGGGCCGCCAGTATCGCCACCCGCTACGCCGCCTTGAAGCCGGCCAAGCCTTATATCATCACCGAGTTTGGCCCGCCCGGCTTCTGGGAGGTCGGCAAGACGTCATGGGACGCGCCCCTCGAGCCGACCAGTCCCGAGAAGGCCGATTCCTACCGCCGCGCCTATCTGGGCTCGATCCGCCAGAAGCCCATGTGCCTGGGCTCCTATGCGTTCCTCTGGGGCAACAAACAGGAACGCACCGCGACCTGGTTCGGCATGTTCCTGCCCGACGGCAACAAGGTGAATGCGGTGGACACGATGACGGAGTTGTGGTCGGGCCAACCGCCGCAAGCCGCCTGCCCTGTCATCAAGGAACTCAAGGCCGAAGGGCCAACTCAACTCAGCCCCGGAGCGACGTTGAAGATTCGCCTGTCGGCCACCGACCCCGCCAATCGGCCGCTGCGCGTGCGCTGGATCGTGCAGCCGGAACAGACCAAGACGCTCACGGCGGGCCGGGAAGAGCAGGTTCTGCCCGAGCTCCCGGATGCGATCCTGCGCGGTGACGCTCAAGGTTGCGAACTCGCCGCCCCTAAAGCGGCCGGTGGTTATCGGGTCTTTGCCTACGTTTACAATGATGCGGGTGCCAGTGTCGGCAATGTGCCGTTCTTGGTGACACTCGCCACTGCTCAAGCCGGCGCGGACGGACAGCCCGACTTGCCGCAAGTGGCCAGCCGACCGAACTGACGACCCACACCATTATGGCAGGCCCAGTGAACCCCACCGCAGCGACGGCCCCCGGACGGCCCGTCTTCGTCGGCACCACCCCGTTACACGATGCGCCGGCCAAGGCGACCGCTACGTCGCGCGTCGTCGCGGGCGAATCGTTCGTTGGCATCGCTGATGTCAATGCGATGCCGCCCTTCCTGATGAGCATCGTCAGCGACGGCAACGTGTGGACCTTCCTCGGCAGCAACGGCGCCTTCACCGCGGGCCGCGGCGACGCCGATCACGCGCTCTTCCCTTATCGCACGGCGGACAAGATCCTCGCGCAACCTTGCGGCACCGGCTCGCGCACGCACTTGCTGGTGGAACGCGACGGCGCCCTCGCGCTGTGGGAACCGTGGCTCGGTGACGCCGGTTTGTATCGCCTCCGCCGCCACCTGTTCAAAAGCCAGTTCGGCACCAGCGCGGTGTTCGAGGAGGTCAACGAGGACTTGAACCTGCGCTTCACCTGGACGTTGACGTCCTCGGACAAGTTCGGCCTCGTGCGTTCTTGCGAGCTGCACAACCTGGGAGCGCAGCCGGTGCGCGTCCGCTACCTCGACGGCTTCCACCAACTGTTGCCCGCGGGCGTCGGGCAGGATCTGTTCGAGCGCTACAGCTATCTCGCCGCGGCCTACATGCGCCATGAGTGCGCCGGCGGCCTCGGCCTCTACACCTTGAACTCCGGCATCACCGACCGCGCCGAGCCGTGCGAAATGCTCCGTGTCGCCGCCGCGTGGTCGCTTGGCCACCCAAATCCCGTGGTGCTGCTCTCGGACCGGCAAGTCGAAGCCTTTCGGCGCGGCCACCCCGTCACGCCCGAGTCCGAAGTTCGCGGCGTCTTCGGCGCGCATCTCATCTGCGACACGGTGGAGGTTCCGGCGGGTGGATCGCACGGGTGGCTCACCGTGGCCGACACCGGACTGGACCACGCCGCGCTCGCGCGGCTGCGCCGGCAAATTGCCGCGCCGGCCACGCTGGCCGCCGCGGTCCGCGCCGATGTCCTCGCCACGCGCGACGCGTTGCGCGCCCGCATCGCGGCCGCCGACGGCTTGCAGCAGACCGCCGACCCCGCCAGCCCGCATCATTTTGCCAACGTCCTGTTCAACTGCATGCGCGGCGGCACGCTGCCGGACGGCTACCGTTTTCCGGCCGCCGATCTGGCGGCGTTTTTGTCCGCCCGCAACCAGCAGGTCCACGCGCGCCACGCGGCCTGGTTGAAATCGTTGCCGCCGCAATTGGAGCTCGCCGGGGCGCACGCCGCCGCCGAAGCCACCGGCGACGCGCATCTCGTCCGGCTCGTGCGCGAGTACCTGCCCATCACGTTCAGCCGGCGTCACGGCGATCCGAGCCGTCCGTGGAACCGCTTCTCCATCCGCACGCGCGATGAAGCCGGGCGCACCATCTACGATTACCAGGGCAACTGGCGCGACATCTTCCAGAACTGGGAAAGCCTCGCACAAAGCTATCCGCTTTGCCTGGAGTCCATGGTCGCGGTGTTCCTGAACGCCTCCACGGCCGACGGCTACAATCCCTACCGCATCACGCGTTCCGGCATCGATTGGGAGGTGGAAGACCCGCATGACCCGTGGAGCCACATCGGCTACTGGGGCGATCACCAGATCATCTATCTGCTGCGTCTGCTCGAATCGCTGGAGGACTACGCGCCCGGCCAGCTCGCGCGCGAGCTGAACCAGCGCCGCTACGCCTACGCGCGCGTTCCCTACGTGATCAAACCTTTCGCGGAACTGCTCCAGCATCCCCGTCACGGCATCCGCTTCGACGCCGATCTGCATCGCGAGCTGACCAAGCGCACGGCGGAACTCGGCAACGACGCCAAGTTGCTGGCCGACGGGCGCGGCGAAGTCCGGCTCGTTTCGCTGGGCGAAAAACTGCTCGTCCCGCTGCTCGCCAAGTTGAGCAACCTCGTTCCCGGCGGCGGCATCTGGTTGAACACCCAGCGTCCCGAGTGGAACGACGCCAACAACGCGCTCGCGGGCTGGGGGCTTTCCGTCGTCACGGTGGGTTACCTCCGCCGCTATCTCGGCTTTCTGGATCGTCTGCTGGCCGACGCGAAGGAACCCGTCTCGCTGTCAGCGGCCGTGGAAACGTTCGGCCGCGAAGTCACGCAGGCGCTGGCCGGCTTCACCACGGGCGATGACGGCGCGCGGCTGCAGCTTCTTTCCGCGCTGGGGCGCGCCGGTGAAAACCATCGCGCCGCGGTTTATCAGGGAAATCTCGGTGAGCCGCGTCCCGTGCCGCTGGCGGAGATCCGCCGCTGGCTCGCCGCGGCCACGCATGCGGTGGATGA
>JAFMIZ010000089.1 GCA_017853715.1 Pedosphaera sp. | reverse complement strand
TTGTGCGTAAACCATTGCCTGATTGGCGGGTTCCGGGGGATTTATTGGCGCCGGCGAAGCTTCTCTGGCCATGAACCAAGCCATCTGCCGTCAGCGGGATTTCAAACCACGAATTCTTGGAGCGTGACGCGGCGGCGGGTCGGGGGGGGATTGCCTGGCGGCACCACGATGCTCGACGTCCCGATTTGCCGGGCTCAACGGCAGTGGCAGCTGTACTCCCGGAAGCGCTGGGGGATGTGGTCACACGCCTTTTTTTCGAGCGGGTGCGCGCGGATGACCATCATCGGGTGGTTGAATCTGAGCTCCGGATTCAGCGCAAACACGTCCAACTCGGGCTGCAGGAAAACCGCGTGACCGAGTATCACGACGGAAGTCTGCCGCCTCGCTCCCGTTGTTGGGCTTCGGCCTCGACCTTGCGCCGGGGGAGACCTCAAGAACACCGCGCCGCAGCACATCGCCAACACTTCACTGCCGCATACGGCGTATGTATTGTTGCGGGACCGACCCGAAGATCACGTGGGCAACTTGCAACTCCGCGTGAAGGCGGTCTTGCGGGTTGGAGTCCGTGGTGTGCGGCGCAAGGTGGCCGCGCTCAAGTCAGCCAAGAGCTAAGTCGGCTGGTCTTCTGTCTCGGCTTGGGCCGCCGCCGCTGTTTCTGCTTGTGCGCGTTCTTCGGCCTCAATCTCCATCATGGCGTAATGCACGCCGAGATTGTGTTGGGCGGTCTTGTCCCCTTGTTTGGCGGCCCGGATGAACCAGCGCAACGCCTTTTGGGCGTCTTGCTCTACGCCTCGACCGGTTTGATAGCACAGCCCCAAATTGCATTGCGCGGGGGCGCATTCTTGCTCGGCTGCCAGCTGATACCAACGGACTGCCTCGGCGTAATCCTGCGGCACAATCTGGCCGTTCTCATAATAGACGCCGAGATTGAACTGGGCCTGCGGTTCGCCACGGTCAGCCGCAGTTTGAAACCACTTGAACGCCTCCGAAAAGTTCTGCGTGACGCCTTGGCCGGTCTCGTACAGCACGCCGAGATTGTACTGCGCGGCGGGATCGCCTTGTTCAGCCGCCTCACGATACCACTTGGCGGCTTCACCGAATTCCTGCGGCACTCCCAGGCCCGCCTGGTAGCAGAAGCCCAGGTAACATTGCGCCACGGGATCGTTTTGTTCGGCAGACTTTCGATACCAACGCACTGCCTCCACCGGGTCGGGAGCCATGCCTTGCCCCGTCTGGTAGCAGACTCCCAGGTAGCACTGCGCCTGCGGGTCGCCCTTCAGGGCGGCATCACGCATCTCATCGAAAGAAGCCCAGGTGCGTCGGCTGCGAATCATAGCGCTGGATTGTTTGGGCCCTTGGCCCTCTGAACTTGGTCGCAGGGTAGGTCCATGGGGCGCAAATTCAAGGTCGAATCAGGAAGCAGCCCGGAATGGGCTGGTTTTCGACGCGTTGACACCGGGGGGCAGACCGCTATCCTTTGCGGCCTTTTATGAACAAAAGTCCGCATGTGGCCATAGTTGGTGCGACGGGAGCTGTCGGTGTCGAAATGATCAAGACCCTTGAGAAGCGCAGTTTCCCGGTCGGGAAACTCACGCTGCTCGCTTCCGCCCGTTCCGCGGGAAAGACCCTGAAGTTCATGGGAGCCGGCATCAAGGTCACTGAATTGACCCGGGACTCGTTTGCGGGCATTGATATCGCGTTGTTCAGCGCGGGCGGCAGCATCTCGAAAGAGTTTGCGCCCATCGCGGCCAAAGCAGGTTGCGTGGTGGTGGACAACTCCAGCGCGTTCCGACAGGACCCGAATGTTCCCCTCGTGGTCCCGGAAATCAATGCTGAGGACTGCAAAAAACATCGAGGCATCATCGCCAATCCCAACTGCACCACGGCCATCACTTTGATGGCGCTGTATCCGCTGCATCAGGCGTTCGGCGTGAAGCGCATTTTCGCGTCGAGCTATCAAGCCGTCTCCGGCACCGGGGCGAAGGCCTTGGAAGAATTGGAGCGCCAGGTGGAACAGATCGTCAACAAGCAGCCGGTGACGAAAGAGGTTTATCCGCATCAAATAGCCTTCAATGTGTTGCCGCACGTGGATTCATTCCTGCCCTCGGGTTACACCAAGGAGGAGATGAAAATGGAAAACGAAGGCCGCAAGATCATGCATCATCCGTCGTTCCGGGCGAGCGTGACTTGCGTCCGCGTGCCCGTCTATCGCTCGCACTCGGTGGCGGTCAGTGCGGAATTTGAAAAGCCGGTGACCGTGGCGGCCGCGCGCGAGGTGCTCCGGAAAGCGCCTGGTCTCGACGTGGTGGACGACCCTGAGAACAAGAAGTATCCGATGCCGCTGTTCACTTCGGAGAAATACAACTGCGAAGTCGGCCGTATCCGCATGGACTGTGCTCTTGATAACGGATTGGCGTTTTGGGTGAGCGGCGACCAGCTGCTCAAGGGCGCGGCGCTGAATGCTGTGCAGATCGCTGAAGTGCTGGTCAAATAGTCCGGCTCGATTCATTTCAACGTGGCGGGGAGGACGCAAGTTCGCCCCGTTTACTTTTCCGAGCTGTGACAGCCGCCTAGGTGCGCACAAAAACGTCGTAAAGCAGTTTCGCGCAGATCGCCAGCACCACCGTCAGAAAGACAGGTCGTATGAACCGGGTCCCCCGCTGCACAACCATTTTCGCTCCCCAACGTGCGCCGATCAGTTGGCCCGCTCCCATCGCCAACCCAGCCGCGTAAACGACCTGGCCCACTGCGATGAACGCCAGCAACGATGCCAGGTTGCTCGCGAAGTTCATGGCCTTGGTGCTGCCGGTGGCTTTGGTCAGGTTGAACCCCATCCCCAATACAAAGGCGATCGCCCAAAACGTGCCGGTGCCCGGCCCGAAGAAGCCGTCGTAAAATCCCAGCACCAGACCGAACGTGAGGTCAAACACCCCGCGCGACATGCGGGGGGGCAGGTCTTTGTTCCCCAGATTGGGCCGAAACCAGACAAAGAGCGCGATCAGGATCAGCAAAATCGGAATCAGTTGGCGCAGCAGGGATGCGTCGAGCTGTTGGAGTGTGATTACGCCCAGGATGGCGCCGATGAAGGTCAGGCAGAAGCCCCGCGCACACTCTTTCAGCGACATGGTGCCGGCGGTGGCATAGTGAAAAGTCGCCGCCGCTGAGCCGAACGTGCTTTGCAGCTTGTTGGTGCCCAGTGCGGCGCGAGGGTCGAGTCCAAAGCCCAAGAGGACTGGCAGCGTGACCAGGCCGCCGCCGCCGGCGATCGAGTCGACGAAGCCTGCCGCCACGCCTGTGAGGAACAAGATCGGCAATTGCCAAAGCTCAATCATGTGCGCGCTCGTTGTTCGGGACGCGGCTTGAAATCAATCCCAGCCGTCGGCACCCGCCGCCTATTGCGCCACCTGCTTGGTGAACGCGTTCACCATTTTGATGCTGGCAGCCTTCGCCGCATCCATCACGAGGACGATCTGGCCAAAGGGCGCAGCTTTGTCGGCGTTGATGGCGAGGCGCAGGTCCGGATTCTCGTTCGCGCGGCTGGCCAGTTCGCTTTTCAAGCGCTCCATGGTCACTGCGATGGCATCGGAGCCAAGGCGGATGTTCCCCTGCGGGTCGATGCTGACGATCAACGGTGCGTCTTCACTCGCGCCGGTCTTCACGGATTGGGACGACTCGGGCAATGCCAGTCGCAGGGCGGGTTGTTGCCGGAACTGCGTGGTCACCAGCAGAAAGATCAGCATCACGATCAACACGTCGATCAGCGCGACGATGATGACCGCGGGCGTCTGTCTGCGTTTGCGAAGCGGAAAGCGCATCTTGGTTACTGGGTGTCGCGGTATTGGCGGCGGACAAATTCCTCGCAGAGGCGCTCCATTTCCACGGTGAGGGATTCGACCTTGCGGTTGAAGTAGCTCCACGCGATGAGCGCGGGAATGGCGATGAGCAGGCCGAACAGCGTCGCGCGCAGAATCAAGCTGATGCCGCCTGCGAGTTTGGCCGCGTCGTTCAGCCCGGTGCCGCCGAGGTCGCCGAATACATCCATCATGCCCGCAATGGTCCCCACCAGGCCGAGCAGGGGAGCGATGCCCACAATGATTTCCAGAACCACCAAACCGCGTTCCAGCTTCATGACTTCATGGCGGGCACGGGTTTGCACGGCGTCGGCATTGTCCGGTTTGGGCTGGTCGAGATGATCGGCGGCCGTGACGAGCAGGCGGCTGATGGCGGATTGCGATTGCTGGCACACGCGTTTGAGCATCGCCGCATCTTCGCGGCTCTGGCAGGACTCCACCGCGGTCTCAACCTCCGGCGGGATGACCTTGGCCCAGCGCAGCGCGAGGCCGCGTTCGATGATGATTCCCAGCCCCACGATCGAAGTGGCTGCTAACAGGATGTAAACGAATATTTCCATGTGCTGATTCAGTTGACGGACAATCGCGGCATTGGTTCAAGCGGCGTCAGTTATAGTAAAACGTAAAGCGCACCTCTCGGTAATCCGTCCCAACCATCTTGCGCATGTCGCTTGGCCAGCGACTGTAGGGGGACGGGTCCATGATCGCCTTTTGGCAGAGCAGGGAGAGGATTTCATCCACCGAATGCTCCAGGACGTTCTCGTCCGTGACGCGGCCATCGTAGTTGAGCTGGAATTCCAGCACAACTTTGCCGGTGCGATCGCTGGCGTAGCCGCGTTCTTCCAGCAGCGCATACCAACGATTCTGAATGGCGGCGACGATGGCGGCGTCATACACGCCGAACGGTGAGCCGATTGCGTCAAGGGACGAAGTGATGTTGCGCCTGCGCACGCCGCCATCCTGACGCGCCTTTTGTCCTGCGATCTTCAGCGGCTCGGGCGGTTGCGCTTGCTGGGCGCGCGCCTCGGCGACGGTGCGCGGACGGGGCTTGGCCTGACCTTCCCCCTTGAGCGATTCGTCCTCTGGCTTGGCCATGCTGAGGTCGCCCGGACGCAAGGTGGCCTTGGGCTTCACTTCCGGTGCGGGCGGTTCCGGGGGCAGGGCAGGCTGCAATGGTTGCGCCTTGGGTCGTTGCGTATCCTCGGTTTTCATCACCCGATCTTGCTCGCCGGAGATTTTGGGGACGTCAGTTTCCTTTTCCGCATCCGGATTGGCAGCGCGGGAGTTTTGGGCGGCGTAATACTTGGTGTCCTTGGGTGGCTCCACGGCCGCCGTGTTGGGGTTCACTTCCACGAACATGAGCGGGGCTTCGCGAGGTTTGGGCGGTTGCTTGGCGACGTCAATCGCCTTGGTCGGTGTGACCGCCTTCAACAGCTTCTTGACCCAAGCAGGTGTGCTCAGCTTTTCCCAGACGTGCAGCGCCTTGCCGCCTTCGTAGATGCCGTAGCTGCCGAGGTGCAAGGCCAGCGAAAGGCCCAGTGCCCAAGCCAGCCGGGAAATCTCCGGGCGGCTCATGCGTGAGCGATTTGTCCTGGCAGGCGATGCCGACATCGCGGGGAACTTGGAGCAAGCCTCCACGCCCGGCAACAGGGAATCTCACGCCCCAAATGGCAGGGGAATCGCGTCCTTGACCGCGCCCAAGCGTTGGGGTAATAGCCATGACGCTCGTCGGCCTCTTGGCCCGTGCTTCAGCCAATGTAGCTCAGTGGTAGAGCAACGGTTTCGTAAACCGTAGGTCGCTGGTTCAATCCCAGTCATTGGCTCCACTTTCTCAAACAAGTCCGGTTTTCGCTCAACTTTTCTTCACTTCCTTCGCCCAAGTGTCCTTGAGCGTGATGGTACGGTTGAAAACGAGCCTCTCAGCTGTGCTGTCTTGATCCAAGCAGAAGTAGGCCAGCCGCTCGAACTGATAACGCAACTCGGGCTTCGCTTCCTTCAAGGAGGGTTCCAACTTGGCGGTCACCACTTCGAGGCTGTTCGGATTCAGCGCCGTCTTGAAATCGCGTCCGTCCTTTTCCGGTTCCGACTCGCTGAAGAGTCGGTCGTAGAGGCGCACCTCGGCATCCACGGCGTGCGCGGCGCTGACCCAGTGGATGGTGCCCTTGATCTTGCGTCCCGCCGTCGCGCCACCGGTCTTGCTGTCGAGGTCGGCGGTGCAACACAGTTCGGTGATGTTGCCTGCGGCGTCCTTGACCACTTCGTCGCACTTGATGATGTAAGCGTACTTCAAACGCACTTCGCCACCGGGCTTCAGGCGGAAAAATTTGGGCGCCGGCACTTCGGCGAAGTCGTCGCGCTCGATGTAAACTTCGCGGCTGAAGGGAACCTTCCGCTTGCCTGCCGTTTCGTCCTCCGGGTTGTTGACCGCGTCGAGTTCTTCAACCTGACCTGCGGGATAATTGGTGATGACCACCTTGAGCGGCCGCAACACGCCCATGCGGCGCAGAGCGCGCCTGTTCAGGTCTTCGCGCACAGCGTGTTCATACACCGCAATGTCGGTCGTGCTGATGTATTTGGTCACGCCCACGCCGATGGCAAAGTTGCGCAGCGCTTCAGCGGTCACGCCGCGACGACGAATTCCACTGATGGTGGGTAGGCGCGGATCGCTCCAGCCGGTGACGACCTTCTCGTTCACAAGCTGGATCAGCTTCCGCTTGGAAACGATCATGTGGCTCGGGATCAATTTGGCGAACTCGTATTGCTTGGGCAGGGCGCGCGGCAGATCTAGGCTCTCCAGAATCCAGTCATACAACGGGCGATGCACCTCGAACTCCAGCGTGCAAATGCTGTGCGTGATGCCTTCGATGTAATCGCTCAGGCAGTGCGCGAAGTCGTACATCGGGTAGATGCACCATTTTTCGCCGGTGTGATGGTGCGCGGTGTGACGGATGCGATAGAGCAGGGGATCGCGCAGCCAGACGTTCGGCGCGGCCATGTCAATCTTCGCGCGGAGCGTGCGTGCGCCGTCAGGGAACTCGCCGTTCTTCATGCGCGTGAACAGGTCGAGATTTTCCTCGATGCTGCGATTGCGCCACGGCGAGTCCTTGCCGGGTTTGTCGGGCGCGCCGCGATATGCGTCGGTGTCGGCAGGCGAAAGGTCACATACGTAAGCCTTGCCCTTCTTGATCAGCGTGAAGGCATATTCGCAGATCTGGTCGAAGTAATCGGACGCGTAGAACGGTTCGAGCGTGCTGTTCTCGTGGGTTTGGCCGACGACTGCGGGAGAATGAAAGTCGGGCTTGCCGTTTACCGACTGGGCTTCCGGCAACTTGCCTTTGGGCTTGAGGCCGTATTTATCCCTGGCCCAGCCGCTGATGAGCCATTCCACATCCTCCTCGATGGACTCGACGTATTCGATGTCCTCCTTGGTCGGATTGGTGTCGTCCATGCGGAGGTTGCAGATGCCGCCGAACTCGCGGGCGATGCCGAAGTTCAGGCAGATGCTCTTGGCGTGGCCGATATGGAGGTAACCATTGGGCTCGGGCGGAAAGCGAGTGTGAATGCGCGCGTATTTCCCCTCGGCAACGTGTTGCGCGACGATGTCGCGGATAAAATCCGAGGGCGCCGCAGGTGCGGCTGGCGCGGAATCGGTGCTCATGGCGTCAGACATGCGCAGAGAGTAGCGAGGTCCGGCGTGGAATCAATGCGAGGGTGGACATGGGCTTGGGCTGATGCATTGACTCGACGCTTGGATTTAGCGTATGTCTGCGCGCAACTTGAGTTCGTTCTCGTCCAATTCACTCGATCCGCGCACCCGCCCCAGTCGCATCGCTACGCTGGGCATACTTGCCATCATGCTGCTCTTGGCGGTTAACTTTTGTTCGGGGGTGGCGGTATGGTGGGGGCAAACGATGCAAGCGGAGCAGTTACAAACGCCCAGCTGGCTGCGCCCGACGCTCGTGTTGCACGGGTGCATGTTCCCGGTTCAGTGCATTCTCTTCGGCATCCTGTTGGCACATCACATTCGCGTGGGCTGGCGGCTGCGGGCCAATCTTCTGAGCGGTTTTGCCACGGAATTCATCTTTGCGGGCCTCATCCTCACTGGCGCTGGGCTATACTACGTTGGCGCTGAAGAATGGCGTGATCGGGTGGTATGGGCGCATCGGTTGCTGGGACTGTTACTGCCGCTTGCGCTCGCCGTTCATATTGCTATGGGTCTCCGTTGGGGTAAACAGGCTGCTTCACAGGTAGGGTAATCGATACTTCCTCTCCCAGACCCCGATTCACAGCGGGCGAACGAGATCGTCTGTTCAACTGCAATTCACCATCAGAAAACCGCAACGCACCGCAAGCGCGTCGATGTCAGGTTTCCTATGCTCCTGTTGTCTGAAGCGCGGGGAACTCCGGGTTGCCATCTCTGGGGTCCTGCCGAATCTGGCGGGCGCTTCAGCCTTAACCTGACATGACGCAAATGAATCAATTCAGAAAAGCCTGGCTGCCATTGGCAGCAGCAGCGGTCTTCGCTGCGTGCCCGGCGGGCGCTCAAAGCAACGACACCGCCACCGCAATTCAGGAACTGCAAAAGCAAATTCAACAACTCCAGGAAGAGGTTGGCCGCCTCAAAGCCGCTGGCCCCACCCCCGCAACGAACCTAGCCACGATGCCAACTGTTCCGCGGAGCATAACTGAGGCAGCAGGTGCCGACCATAGCCTGCTTGGAGAAGGGTTTTACAAATCCAAGGGCCTGACCATCGGGTTTTATGGCGAATCGAAATATCGTCTTCCCGAGGCAGGTGCGGACAAGTTCGATGCGCATCGCTATGTGCTTTCGCCCAGCTACGAGATTGCCGACTGGTTGATCTTCAACTCCGAACTGGAACTCGAGCACGGGGGGGTGGATGACGGCGCGGGGCGTGGCAGCCGGTATGATGGCGAACTGGAGTTGGAGCAGTTCTACGTGGACATCCTGATCAACGATTACTTCAACGTGCGTTCGCTGGGTATTGATCTGGTTCCGGTGGGCCGCGTGAACACGACGCATGAACCAACGACGTTCTACTCCACTGAACGGCCGGAGTTGTATCGCGAGATCATTCCGACCACCTGGATGGAACCGAGCATCGGGTTCTTCGGTAAAGTCACCGACACCCTCAACTGGCGCGCGATGATTTCCACCGGGCTGGAAGATTTTATTTCCACTTCGCCTGACCCCGGCGTTACCGCCGTCAATGGCATGCGCAACGCCCGTCCGCGCATGCGCCAGGCGGACGAGAACAACCTCGCCTACACCGGGCGTTTGAATTACAACGGCATCGAGGGGCTGGATACCAGCACCTCGGTGTATCACTCACGATCCGAGGGCTTCAACCAGCAGGACGTGAACCTCACCTTGTGGGATATCGAGGCGCTGTATCGCATGCCTGGCACCGGCCTCGAACTGCGCGGCGACTTCGCCTACTGGTTCATTGATAACCCCGAGAACCTCATCGCCAACAACAACGCCAGCCTCATCGACGACGTTGGCGATGCGATGTATGGCTGGTATGTGGAGGCCGCGTATCATTTGTGGCCCGAAGCGTGGCGCGAAGGCAAAGGCGCCAAGATGGACTTCGTTCCCTTCGTGCGCTTCAGCCAGATCGTGACGCAAGACGGGTTGGCGGCGGGTTCCACCGAACTCACGGATGGCACTGCCAATCGCGATTTCCTCACGTTCGGGGCGGCGTGGTTCTTGAACGAACACTTCGTCGTGAAGGGCGATTATCGCATCAACCTCGACGGCACCGCCGCGAGCGCAAACTCCGCCGCGTCCCAGGATTACTTCCAGATGGGCGTGGGCATGTTCTTCTGAGGCTGGCCATGCGTCAGTCTCTGCGGTAAGAATCGCGCGGCGTCGGGTTGGTCGTTCTCCCCGGCGCCGCGCGTCGTTTTGCCATGCCGTTTCGCTTTTCAACTCGTTCAGACTGGATGGTCTGGTTGCTCTGTGCCCTGACGGTGGGTGCCATTGTCTCCGCCCGGGCCGAGCGCTACCTGACCGTGGACGAAGCCCGCAAACTCTGTTTCCCAGCGGCGGACAAATTTGAGGAACAAACCCTGCGCTTCACCGAGCAGCAAAGAAAAGCGATCCAGAAGCAGTCAGGTATCAAGGTCCGCAATCTCGGCAACCACATTCGCCTCGCGCGTCAGGGCACGAACCTGTTGGGCGTCTTGGTGGTGGACCATGTGCTCGGCAAGCA
>JAFMIZ010000088.1 GCA_017853715.1 Pedosphaera sp. | reverse complement strand
GCTGACGAATGATGCGTTGATTGGTTGGGTTGTCTTCCACCACGAGCAATCGTTTATCCTTCAACTGGGGTTGCGGCAGCTGCCATTTTGCGGGCACGCTCGAAGCTGCTGCGTTGGTGAGAATGGTGAAGTGAAACGTCGCTCCTTTGCCGGCTTCACTCTCCAGCCAGATGCTACCGCCCATCAATTCCGACAACCGCTTGCAAATGGCCAGTCCCAGGCCGGTGCCACCATATTGGCGCGTGGTGGAGGCGTCGACTTGATGGAATGACTTGAACAAACGGCTCTGCTTCTCGACCGGAATACCGATGCCCGTGTCACGCACGGAGAAGTGCAGCAGCCACTGTTGCGGGTGCCGGATGAATTCGGTGTCTGGCTCGCGACCTGGCTCGATGCGCCGAAGACCATGTGCCGCCGGCTTGACCTCAACAGACACTTCACCACTGGAGGTGAACTTGATGGCGTTGCCAATCAGGTTCACCAGAATCTGTTTAAGCCGGGTAACGTCGCTGGCCAGAATCTTGGGGATGGTGTCATCCAAAAGGTAAGAAAGATCGAGCCGCTTTTCATTCGCCTTGGGCGAGAGCAGTTCCAACGTCTCCTCCAAACAGGCGTGCAGTTCGAAAGGATGATTCTCCAGTTCCAGCTTGCCGGATTCGATACGCGAAAAATCGAGGATATCGTTGATGATGGTGAGCAAGGCACTGGCGCTGGAGCGTGTGGCCTCGACATATTCGCGCTGCTCATCCGACAGGTCGGTGTCCACCAGCAGATCTGTCATGCCCACGACGCCGTTCATGGGCGTCCGAATTTCGTGGCTCATGTTGGCCAGAAACTCGGACTTTGCCATAGTAGCATCCTCAAGCCGCCCATTCAGCGAGCGTAGTTTCGCGTTGCTCTCGATCAACTCTTGCTGGCTCTCGCGCAGCGCCCGGTAGGCAGCGTCGCGTTGCAATTGATTGATGTAATATTTCGAATGGTGGCGGATGCGTGCCACCAGTTCCACCTTGTCAGGCAACTTGACGATGTAGTCGTTGGCCCCGGCGGCGAAGGACTGCGCTTTGACCTGGGGATTGTCGTTGGTGGATAGAACGATGATCGGGACATCCCGCGTGGCTGGGTTGGAGCGGAACTGACTCACGAGCGTCAGGCCGTCCGTTCCAGGCATGATCAAGTCTTGCAGGATGACGCTGGGCTTGATTTGCAGGGCGGTGTTGATCGCTTCCTTGGCGTTCGCGACGTAGTGAAAGTCAATGTCGGTCTCGCCCGCCAGCGCCCGTCGCACCGCTTCGCACACCATCGCCTGGTCATCCACCAGCAGGACCATCGCATGGTAGTCATTGTCCGTGAAAGGATTGCGCGGCCTGGTGGCCGCTTCCAACTCTGGATGTTCAGGTTCCTGCATGATGCTCAAGTGCTGACGAATATATTCGCAAGACGCGGGCCAATCTTGTCTAGCGCCAAAATCTCTGTGGCCGCGCCCAAATCGGCCGCCGCTTTGGGCATGCCATACACGGCGCTGGTCGCTTTGTCCTGGGCAATGGTGTGGTAGCCGCTGCCTCGCAACAGGCGCATTCCGTCGGCTCCGTCACGTCCCATACCCGTCAATAATATCCCCACGGCCTCGCCCTGCCAGTAGTGATCTACACTTTTAAAAAATACATCCACGGACGGTCGATAGGAACTTTCCACGGGGATTCGCGTGTAACCCAGCCGGTTTGGCGAAGTGAGAATCAAATGCTCCTCGCGCGCCGCGACATATACAAGCCCAGGATGAAGTCTATCCCCTTCGTGGGCGAGGCGCACGGGTAGTTTTGAATGTTGATTCAGCCATGTGGCCAGCCCGGTGGCAAAATGGTGGTCAACATGCTGGACGACCACGACTGCGGCGCCAAAGTTTTTGGGCAGGGACTCCAATATCGTGGCCAGTGCTGCTGGGCCGCCCGCTGAGGCTCCGATGGCCACCAGCTTGCCCCCCTTACGGCCTGCTATTGCATGTGATCTGGCTGGCGAGACCGGGCTGACCAATCGTGAAATGCGGTCGAGACGTGACACAAAGGCCTTGGTGCTTTCGCCACTATTGGCCCCATTTAGTACCGGCAGCGGCAAAGCGTCGAGAGCCCCAGCGCCCATCGCTTCAAAGATTCTAGCTGACTCCTCTCCCAAGTTGGCGCTCACCATCACGATGGCGCAGGGGGTGATCGCCATGATTTGCCTCGTCGCCTCGACGCCATCCATTTCGGGCATGGCAAGATCCATCAACACCGCATCCGGTCGGTCCTTGGCGCATTGGAAGACGGCTTCCGAGCCGGACCTTGCCACCCATGCCACTTCGTGTTGACTGTGGCCAGCGATGGCATGTCGCAACGCCTCGCTGGTGAACACCGCATCGTTGACGATCCCGATTCTCATTCCTTTGCCTCTCCGATCAGATCTTCCACGGCGCGTAGCAGTGTTTCGTCATGGAAGCTTCCCTTGGTCAGGTAGTAATCCGCCCCTGCTTCCAGCCCGCGCAATCGATCCTCTTCGCGATCCTTGTAGGACACAATCATCACCGGCAAGTTGCGCAATTGTGGGTCGCGCTTGATCATCTCCGTGAGTTCAATGCCGTTCAAGCGGGGCATGTCCACGTCGGTGACAATCAGCTGAAAGTCGCCCGCGCGCAGTGCGTTCCAGCCATCCATGCCGTCCACCGCCACCTCCACGTCATAGCCGTGGGCTTGCAAAAGCTTTCGCTCCAGTTCCCGCACCGTGAGCGAGTCATCCACCACCAGCACGCGCTTGCGTGGGGCTTCCTGTCCGAGCAACGTGTCGCGTCGCACGGCGGAAAGCCGTCCGCTGCTGATCATCTTTTCGATCGAGCGTACCATGTCGTCGACGTCAATGATCAATACGGGTGAACCATCCTCCATGAGCGCTGCCGCGCTGATGTCTTTTATCTTGCCGAGGCGGGGATCCAAGGGCTGCACCACCAGTTCGCGCTCACCCAGAAACCTGTCCACCACGAGTCCATAGCGCCCCTTGCGTTCACCGAGTATGACGACTGGCAGTTCAGGGCCTGTGGGGGTGGCATTGCTGTCGCCCAAGACTTGCTGGGCGGACAGCAGCCCAACGGCTTCATTGTTGTAACGGAAAGAGAGCTTGCCTTCGATGGACTCGATTGCATCGCAGCGCAACCGCTGTGTCCGGATAATCTGGGCGAGGGGCAGCGCGTAGGGTTCGCCTCCGATTTCAACCAGCAACGTACGGAGGACGGACAGGGTGATGGGCAGTTGGAGCAGGAACCTAGTGCCGCGACCGGGTTGGGTGTTGATGCGCACATTGCCGCGCACGCTGCGCACCATGTTGTGCACGATGTCCAGGCCCACACCGCGTCCGGACAACTCGGTGACCTCGTCTTTCATGGTGAAGCCGGGCAGGAAGAGGAACTGCATCAACTCCGACTCTGTCAGGCGGGCAGCCATTCCGGCGGGCAGCAATTTACGCTTGGACACAACCTCACGGATACGCTCGGGTTCGATTCCAGCGCCGTCGTCGATTACGCTGACCAGCAACATTCCCGCGGCATGACGCGCTTCGATCTTCAGCAAGCACTCCGGGCGCTTGCCGTTAGCGGTGCGCTTGTCCGGCGTCTCGCAGCCGTGATCGATGGCGTTGCGTAGCAAGTGGCCCAACGGCGTTTCCAGGCGGTCGAGGATGTCGCGGTCCACCGGGGTGTTCTCTCCGGAGATCTCCAACCGAACCTCTTTACCCAGGCTGTGGGCGATATCACGAACCATTCGGGGAAAACGCCGCACGCCATCCGCGAACGGCCTCATACGCGTGCGCAACGCTTCGAGATAGAGCCGATGGGTCAACTGCATACAACGACGGTCGAAAACATCCAAGTCCAACAGGCGCTCGCCTAAATGTGTGCGGCACTCCGTGGCACGTTGCAAAGCGGAGTGGAGGCGCTCAGAAGCGCGGTCGTTCAAGGGCAGGCCGGTTAACTCATCCCGCAACCCGGAGAGCGTATCCGCCAAGTCCGTTTGCATTCGCTTGAGTCGCGTCATGGAGTCGGTGAAGGGTCTGATCCAGCGCGCTTCCACCAGCGATTCGCCAGCCAGCGCCAGCAGACGGTTCAGGCTCTCTGCGTTAAGGCGCAGCAGACGCTCGCCATCCTCGGCATGGTTGCTCGAACCTCCTGCGAGCGTCGTGTGTAAGACCTCTGGCTCTACCGCTGCTTTAGCCGGCAGTTTGTCTGCCTCCAACTTCGCCGGCGGCGCGGGTGAAACAGTTTGCCTGTAGTCCATCTTCGGCGAGGGAGGCGGAAGCGTGGCGTTGGGGGCAGCCAAAGCCGCCAGATAATTGTTAACATCGGCTGCGTGGGCCTTCTCCCAGTTCGCCACCTCAGCCTCGCTGTTATGCGCAATCTGGCTCAGCAAATCCACCCCTCGCAACATGAGGTCGATTTCCCTCCGTCCGAGGGAGAGCTGTCCACGCTGGGCGGCGACAAAGCAGTCCTCCATCGCGTGAGCCACGCGGACGCCGGCTGAAATGTTGATGATTCTGGCCGCTCCTTTGAGCGAGTGCGCGGCGCGCATCAGGGTTTCCAACAGTTGCGGTGAAGCTTCACCCTTTTCCAGATCGAGCAACCCTGCAATCAGGATCCCGCATTGGCTTTCCGACTCCACGCGGAACAGCTCAAACATCGAGAGTTCGCTCAAATCCTTTTGGTCGCGACGATTCATGCGATGCTCTGGCTGAGAGCCGGAAAAAGCAGTTCGGTGTCGAGGCAGCAGACGAGATTGTTCTGCCAATGCAACACCGAGCGGGTGTAGCTGCTGCCGGATTTGGCCAGGGTGCTGGGAGGTTCGGCGAGCTGCTCTGGATCGCAGCGATGCACGCCATACACTTCATCGACCGGGAAGACTACCCGCTGCGATTCCCAGACAGACACGAGCAAGCGTGCGGTCTTTGGCAAGTCCTTGGGAGCCTCAATACCCAGCACCCTGGCGAGCGAAACCGCGACCAACAGTTCGCCCCGAACATTGACGATACCGAGCAATGCGCCTTGGCGCCGATGGGGAATCGTGTGGGCTTTACGCAGTTCGACCACTTCTTGGAAGACTTGGGTGGGCAGGGCCAACCACTCACCGCCCAGGCGAAACAGCAAAAGCGAGACGCTTCCCGGCGCGACTTGCCTCTTGGGCGCTGAAAAATGAAGTGCCCAGTCGCGCCGATAATTTTCGGGCATCGGGCGATCCAGCAAACGTGCGCCCGCACTCGCGTAAACCGGGCAGTTGCGGCAATGGATGTGCTTGTCGAGTTCAGCGCAGGAACCGTTCCCCATCACCCCAATGCGGGACCAGCAGTCTTCCCCCGGCGCAAGTGGATGTTCCTCTGCGGCTACCAGCGGGCTCTCGTTCGCGGCTGGAAGTTCGCTGCTCATGACGTTTGTTGCCGCTCAGGTTCGCGGCGTTGAGCCCGTCGCCGAAGATTGCGTGCGGCGTTCGCGTCTCCCTCGCGCTCCGCCCAAAGCGCCATCTGGAGCAATGACTCGTAATGGCTCGGGTCCAGATAGAGGGCCTTCCGGTAAAACTCCCGCGCCGACGGGTCACCTTGCGCGTCGTGAATGGCCCCCAGCAAGTAGTAGGCGTCCACGGACGCGCCTTGCTGGTCCAAGTGTGCGCGACAAAGGCGGACTGCCTCTTCCAACTGGCCTCCGTCTGCGAGACGACGCGCCTGCTCCAAGGCAACCGCCGCTGGCGCCTCGGCTCGACTGGCGTGCGCAAGGGGTCCCCTGGGTGGCGTGGGCTTGGGCAGCGGGGGCGGCATGGCGACGCGGCGCGAAGCCTTGGCTGTGCGGGGAGGAGCGGCCGGCCGCTTGGCGTTGGCCTGCTCGGTCGCGCGTCGGCAGGCAAAGGCCATGGTCAGGTTCAGGCCAGTGAAGCCATTTTCCATCGCCAAGGGAATTTCGGCAGGCCCAACGAAAAGCGTTCCGCCGGCAACAAGCAGGCTCTCCAGCCTTTGAAACGCCAGTTGCTGCGTCACGCGATCGAAGTAGATCAGCAGATTGCGACAGAAGATGAAATCGTAGCTGGCGCGGGCGAGGGGAAAGCCCTCACCCAGCAGGTTGGCTTGGCGGAAGGTGACGCATTCGCGCGCCGGCTGCCGCACTGAATACAGGTCGCCCTCGCGAGTGAAGTGCCGGTCACGATAGCTGAGTTCCTGTCCGCGAAATGAATTCTTCCCGTAAACGCCAGCCAGCGCCTTTTCGATGACACGCTGGCTCAGGTCCACCGCATCAACGGCTAAGCGTGCCGCCGGCACGCCCGCATCCAGCAAGGCCATCGCGATGGAGTAGGGTTCCTCGCCGGAAGAGCAGGGGAGGCTGAGAATCCGCGCCCGTCCGGTGGCGTGCGCAGGTAACCATTGTTTCAGCACCATGTCCGTCAGCGCAGCAAACGCTTGCCGATCCCGAAAGAACCAGGTCTCCGTGACCACCACGGCCTCGACGAGCCGATTCCACTCTGTGGCGGAGGTTGCGATCAGATGTTCGTAATCCTCGACCCGTTCCGCCCCCACCGCCTTCATGCGCAGACGGATGGTGCGTTGGAGCGAAGACGAACCGATGGTCGTCGCGTCCAGTCCCATGCCTTCCCGCAGGCGTTTTTCAATTCGCTGCATCAGCGGTGGTCAAAGCAGGTGTAAACAACTGACGCCGTAGTTTCTCAGGCAGCAGTTTCTGTTCTTGGATCCATTGGATGACGCCCCGGTCGTCCAACAGCACCGGTCCGAGGAACGGTGCTGAACCCGGAATGATGCCGGTGTTCACGAACTCCTGCGGGTTTCGGCGCATCGTGCTCGTGGCATTCTCGGCGATGACGCCAATGAGTTTCGGGCCGAGCCCGTTGATGTCGAGCCGCACGATGATGATGCGCGTGCTCAGGCGTGGTGCAGCGGGCTCGCCAGTCGTCAACCTCACCAGATCCAGTGCGGGAACAGCCTCGCCGCGATAGTTGAATAACCCGGCCACACCGCGCGGCGCCTGAGGGATCTGTTTCAACCCCAGTAGCGGAATGACCTCCACAACGCACTTGGCTTCAAGCGCGTAACGGTCGGATCCGATCTGGAATTGGATGAAGAGCATCGGTGATTCGTGGCGTCATCAAGCCTTCAACTTGAAACGCGCCACGCCTTCCTGCAACCCCCGCGCGGCCTCCTTCAATTGCTCAATGGCTGCATTGGACTGGCGTAGCGATTCAGCCGTGAGCTGCGCCGCCTCGTTCAATTGCGTCAACGTCTCGCTGATCTGTTGCGCGCCCGTAGCCTGCGCGTTCATGCCTTCGTTCACGGTGTGGAAGCGCGGGGTCAGCGTTTGCACTTGATGGATGATCTGCGCCAACTGGCCGCCGACTTGGCGCACCTCGTCAACGCCCCGGCGCACCTCCTCGGAAAATTTGTCCATGCCCATGACGCCCGCTGCGACGGCGGATTGCATTTCTTTCACCATCTTCTCGATGTCGTAGGTGGCGACGGCGGTTTGATCGGCCAAGCGGCGGATCTCCATCGCGACGACCGCGAAGCCCAGGCCATATTCCCCGGCCTTTTCCGCCTCGATGGCGGCATTCAACGAGAGCAGGTTCGTCTGGTCGGCCACCTTGGTGATGGTGGTCACCACGGTATTGATGTTGGCGGTCTTCTCGTTCAACACCGCCAGCTTCGAGGTGATGGAGCTGGAGGCATCCATGATCTGGCGCATGGTGGACTCCATCTTGGCGATGGCATTTTGGCCGGACCCCGCCAGCTCAGCCGTCTCCTCAGAGACGTTGCTCACCTCGTTCATCGTTTTCACCAGTTCTTTTGAGGTGGCAGAGATTTCCTTGGAGGTCGCGCCAATTTCAGCGGTGGTGGCTGCGATTTCATTCACCGTGCTTTGTTGTTCACGAGCGGTGCCGGCGATTTGCGTCGCGGTGCTGTTCACTTGGATGCCCGACCGCTGCACCCTGCCCACGAGGATGGAGAGTTCGTCCGCCAGTTTGTTCAACCCATTGCCGACCGCTCCAAATTCATCTTTTCGTTCCATCTGAACGCGTCCGGCGAAATCGCCCCGCTGCATCCGCTCCAATGCGTTGACGATGGTTTCCATGGGAGCTGTGACGCTGTGTGATTGAAGGCGGCCAACCACCATGGCGGCGATGGCAAGGATTACCATCCCTGCAATGGCCACTTTTGAAACTTGCGATGAGGAGTCAGAGTATTTGCTGACCACGCTGCGTACAGCATCTTCCAAATCGCTGGTCACATCGATCTGAGCGTCCCGCAGGGCGGGGTAATTGCCGGTGTAAAATGCCTGAGCTGCCGCTGCATTCTCCTTGGCCAGCATTTGAGTGCTGAACTTTTTGATTTCTGCGACCAGCGCATCTAGACGCTTCAAGGCGGTGTTCGCCTCCGGATGGCTCTTGAGCTCTGCGCGAACTTGATCCACTGCCTGCGACAGGCTGGCTTCGAATAATTCCCGCCGTTTCGCCTCGGCTCCATCAGATTGGTCGATGGCCAGAGTGGAACAAGCCGCCGTGTAATTGCGCACTTCGGAGAGGGTGCGGTCCCGGGAGTGTTCCAAGCGTTCAGCAAGCAGTATGTTGTTGGAGTTGACGCGCTCCATCCAGATGGCGAGGCCGCCTCCGATCAGAAGCAAAAGGATCAGTAATCCCATCGTCAGATTCAGTCGTTGCCAGATGGTCAGATTTGTCATGCGTGGTAAGAAAAAGTGGTGGCGAACTGTCGCCCGCAACTTGGCCCCAAAAGGCCCTGAAAACAAGGAACTTCTCCCGCTTGCAAGCCTTCCGCTTAAACCTCCTCGTTCCCCCTCACCCTCGTTCTCGTCCTCCGTGTGTCAGGCAATTCCGGGGACGAGGAGGAGAACGAGGAGGATTCCCGAGGGTGCTCCGCCCGGCGGCTACTTGGGCGTCGCGGCCAGCAATTGCGGCCGGCTGGTCAAGGTCTGCCGCACATCGGAGTTCAGTTTGCTGGCGAAGACGGCAATCAAGATGATGTCCAAAATAAACCCGACGAACCAAGCGTAACAGAACGTCAGCCACGGCAGCACGACCACATAGAGCAGCGTGGCCCCAACGGCGAGCTGCGGCTTTTTCATGGTCAACGCCAGCCACATTCCCAGCCAGGCGATGCCCAGAAAATCGAGCGCTTGAATCAAGAGAACCCCGCCTACTCCCAGCAGGCCGAAAACGGACGCACCAAACGCATCGTATCTGCCGTATCTTCTCGAGTTATGTATCCATACGCCCAAGCCAACAGCCAGCCCGCTGCCCAACGCAGCGACCAAGAGCGGCGGGCCAAACGTGCTACGCAAAGACGTCCACTGCGCCGATACCATGCGGTTTGCGTTTAGGGGAGTGGCAAGCAGGAACTCAAATGCCCCGGCACGACGGGTTGAGGCAAAGAAAAGCCTCCCACGCGAATAGCACTTTGATCGCAAGCAACCCCCACCCAGCCGATCCACCGAATGCCAGCAACGATTCCGGTCCGGCGATGGTTGTGGCCAATAGCAGGGCGATCACCCGCAATCCACACACCGCCCAGACGGCGGCGCGCACGCCCTGTCGTTTACCGATCAGCCACAACATCGGGTCTTCATTCAACAACTCACGATCACGCCTTACAGCGCCAGCTCGATGCTGCCACGGGTGCCGCTGGTGGTGATCACGGACAACTCTGTCGCGCCGAACGCGATGTCGTCCACCGTGTCCGAGTAAGGGCGGTCGCAGGTCACTTTGACGTCTTTGTCGTTATTGGACTTGCCGCTGCGTTGAGTTCCGCGATGTCGCACCGACCGCTCCACGGGGGTGCGCAGCCATTCCTCCAATTGATTGCCCGGCTTCATCTGCGTCGTGCCGGAAACAGTCACGGGCAACACCTCCTTCAACCAGCGGTTCGCGCCCACGTCACCGACCTGGTCGATCGCCACGATCAGATGTCCGCCGGTCCGAACCCACGCCAGCACGGCATCGATTTGCTGCGCCCGCAAATCCGTCGCTCGCTCTGAACTCAGGTAAAGCGCGGTCATGCCCTCCAGCACGATTGCGTTGTCTGGCATCAACGGCGACAGCATGCGCGCCGCTGCCGGTTGGAGTAGGTGTTGC
>JAFMIZ010000018.1 GCA_017853715.1 Pedosphaera sp. | reverse complement strand
GCGGCTTGAGCTTGTAATTTCCCCGGCGTTTCTGCTTTCTGGCCCCACGCCGTGGCTGATTTGGCTCCCACTCCCGAATTGTTGCGCTCGCTGGGCCGTTTGGTCCGCGGGCTGTCCTGTCTTTTTTGGGGACTGCCGCTCGCATTGCTCGTCAGCATGCCCGAGGTGCAGAGCGCCTGGCTGGGGCGAGTGGGCTATCTTCCGCCCATCATTATGACGTCCTTGCTGTGCTATGGGACCTGGTTGATGGGATCCTTCCAGCAGCAGGAGCGCATCTGGGTGGCTGCACACGGCCGAACGCTGATGCTGGCGATTTTCAACTTGGGACTCAGCCCGTTTGTCTATTGGTGGGAGCGGGTGCCTTCGAACGAATACTTCGCGGTCGCGGCGCTGCTGTTCAGCCTGGGTGAACTGGGATTCCTCTATTGCCTAAACCTCGCGCTGGAGCGGCTCGGGGCCATGCTGCCGGATGAGACCTTGCGGCTGGAAACTCGTCAGTTCACGGCCATCAACCGCTGGCTGATCCTGCTGCTGTTACTCGGTGCTATCATGCTCTTCGGCCTCATGCAAATCCCCGCGATGAGTCCGTCGCTGGCCGATGCGCTGCGGGCGATCCATCGGCACCAGCAATGGTTTGCGCTGCCGCTGGTGTTGTTCCCGGTGGCGGTGACCATGGCTTTGCTCTGGAAAACGAAGGAAATCATCTTTGAAAGCGTCTTCAACCAGCAGCGCTAGGCGCTTGGTTGAACATTTTCGCCCTTCCGCTACTCTCACCCCGATGACTGTGAACATGAAAACGATTTTGACTCTCACTGTGGCGGCGACTACCGCCCTCTCACCGCTTTACGCCGATTCAGCCAAGGCCGACAAGAAGGATAATTCCAAGGAGAGCGAGAAAGCGGAGAGAGCTGAAAAGGCCAATAAGGGGGATGATGCCGAGGATAAAGAGGGCCAGAAGAAGACCCCTCCCGGCTTGATGAAGAAAGGTGGTTTGCCACCCGGACAGATGAAGAAAGGCAAGCACTCCACTCGCCCGGAAAAGGGAGAGTCACTGCCGGCAGACTTGAAGATTACCAATGAGCCACTTAGCAGCGTGACTACCACCAGCGCGCCGCCCGTGCGCCCGAACCCGGATGAGCGGCGGGTGGAAAGTCCGCGCGGTGCCGAGGTTCTACCCATTCCTTCAACCTCCGCCCCGGTGGTGAAAGGTAAGCCCGACCAAGCTCAACTTCCGGAAAAGCCCTTGTCCCCAGCACTGATGGCCAAACAGGAACGCGAGCTGGATGCGCTGTTATTGAAGGTGATCTTGAGTCGCAGCAATCCACGTCAGCGCACAGCCACCTTTCAGCAAATCGCCGCTGAGACCGGCACCACCACCGCAACCCTCGAAGCCCAGAGCAAAGTGAATCCCAAGCTGAGCGGGGGCGACCTCCTGATGGGGAACAAAATTGCCGCTTTGTCGGGCAAGCCCGCGGTGGATGTGTTCAATGCCCACGACAGCAACAATCGCTGGCTGGCCACGGGAGAGAGTTTTGGCGTCCAACGCGCCGTGCTGACGGACACAGCCAGGCGATTAGCGTCCACTGACCGCTGATTTGCCGCGCAAAACCACTTCAGTTCACCAGCCGATACCAGTTGTCGCGCTGGCGCGGCTCATAGCCGAGGTCTCGGATGAGGCGTTGCATGTCAGGCACCGTCATGCGGAAAGTGGTGCCTGCGCTGCTTACGACGTTTTCCTCGATCATGATTGAGCCGAGGTCGTTGGCGCCGTATTTCAGCGCCACCTGCCCAATGTCCAGACCCTGCGTCACCCACGAGCTTTGCACGCTGGGGAAGTTGTCGAGATAGATGCGAGACAGCGCCTGCGTCTTCAGATATTCGTGGGAGCCTACCGTGGGCGCTTTCAACACGGCATTCTCCGGTTGAAACGTCCAGCAAATGAAGGCAGTGAACGCGCCGCCCTTAAGCTCTCCAGCTTCAAGCGCGCTTGCGTAAGCCGCTGCGTGTTCAATGGGGGTTGCGCCCCAGTTCCGCGCTCCGCGCTCCGCATTCCGCACTCGCTCCAAAGACTTGTCCTGCTGGTTGCGCACAAACTCCAGATGCTCCAGGCGGTCATCGAAGGTTTCCACGTGCCCGAACATCATCGTGGCGGAGCTGGCAAGGCCCAGTTGGTGCGCCGTGTCCATCACACCCATCCATTGATTGGAATCCGCCTTGAGTGGGGCGATGCGCTTGCGCACGCGGTCCACGAGGATTTCGCCGCCTCCGCCGGGCACGCTGCCTAAGCCTGCGGCCGTGAAGTCGCGCAGGATTTGCTCGACGGGTTCGTTGAAGAATTCCGAGAACGCCACAAATTCGCTCGGGCTGAAGCCATGCACGTTGAAGCCGGGGAACTTCGCTCTGATGTGCGAGAGCAGGTCCAGATACCACTGTTTGGTCAGCTTGGGATGGTGTCCGCCCTGCAGCAGAATCTGCGTGCCGCCGAGCGCAATGGTCTCCTCGATTTTCTGATCCATCTCCGCCGTGGTGATGACGTAGGAGTCGGCGTCTTTCTCGGTCCGGTAGAACGCGCAGAACTTGCAATACACGTTGCAGATGTTCGTGTAGTTGACGTTACGGTCTACGATGTAAGTGATGATGCCCTCGCCTTTGCCGCCATGCGCCGCGCGACGATGCAGTTCGCGGCGACGGTCCGCCAGCGCACCCAACTCCTCCAACGGTAACGCCGCAAGTCGCCGGACTTCATCCAGGTTGATGCGTCCGCCGTCCCAAACCCTCTGCAATAAACTGTCGAGTGCCGCGTCGTAAATCACGGGTCCAAATTAGCCGAAGCCGGCGGGGTGAACAAGCGGGGCATTAGCCTCAAAACTTTCCGGGCCGCAGCACGCGCACGTCGGATTCAAAGGCGATCATGCCATAGCGGGGAAACAGTTCGGCGTGAAGGCGCTCCAGCAGTTTTTGGGCGGCGTCCGGCTGTAGAATCACCTCCACTTGGATGTTCGCGAACTCTCGGATGTCGGCCGGGCGCTCGCCACGTGAGCCGTCGCCTTCGACTTCAAACAGCGTGTAGCCGTGCGCGCCGGTTTCGCGCAGGAGTTTCTTCACCGCGTCTTTCGCGTAAGCTTCGCAGACGATGGTGACCAGCTTCATGGGGTGCGTGTTCATGTTCAGGCGTAAAGTTTGCGGGCGATCTCCAGATAAATCGGGATGCCCAACGTGATGTTGAAAGGAAACGTGATGGCAAGGGACGACGTCAAATACAACGTCGGGTTCGCCTCGGGCAGCGACATGCGGATGGCGGCGGGCGCGGCGATGTAACTCGCGCTGGCAGACAGCACACCCATCAACGTCGCCCCGCCGAGCTCGAGACCCGTCAGTTTGCCCAGCCAAACGCCCAGCGCCCCGTTGGCCAGCGGCACGACGATGCCGAATCCCAGAAGGAATGGCCCGACTTTCTTCAAGTCGCCCAGCCGTCGTCCAGCGACGATGCCCATTTCGAGGAGGAACAGCGCCAGCACACCTTGGAACGGCGTCACAAAGAACGGTTCAACTTTCTGCATGCCCGGTTGGCCGCATAAAGTGCCTACAATCAGTGCGCCCACCAGCAGGAAGATGCTGCGGCCAAAGAGCGCCTCGTGCATGGCGGTCTTGAGCGACGCACCCGTCGCACCGCCAGCGCGGTCGGACGCCAGTTTGCCGAGCACGACACCCACGAGAATCGCCGGTGACTCCATCACCGCGAGGAACGCCGTGGCGTAATGTTCATAGGGTTGATTGATGGATTTGAGATAATTCGTTGCGGCGATGAATGTCACTGCGCTCACCGAGCCATAGTGAGCTGCGATTGCCGCCGCATCCACTGCTCCCAATCGCCCCACGCCGCGCAGCACGGGATACGTCCACAACGGAATGATTGCGCCCAATGCCATGGCGGCCAGCGAGGGCAACCACACTTTGGCCAGCCCGGCATCGGAAATCGCCACGCCGCCCTTGAAGCCGATGGCGACCAGCAGGTAGATGGTCAGCCCGGCGTAGAGTGGTTCAGGAAACTTGAGGTCGCTTTTCGAGAGCGCGGCGATGATGCCCAGTGCGAAGAACAGCACGGCGGGCGAGAGCAGGTTGGCCTGGATGGCATCGAGCATTTCCATGGTTCTTGATTAGCCGGCGCAGTGGGCGCAGGCGCGGGCAGCATGGCGAAATACTGGGTTTTGCAAACTAGATTGTTACCATGCTATCGTTCGGTTATTCCGAACGATATGGCAGATATCAAGGCAGAACTTTTAGGACACTACCCCTATGACCAATGCCCAACAGTTGTATCCCCATCCGATGGGTAGAGGGGTGGCCGAAGGCCGGGAGAAGGGTCGGTGCGGGCAAATCCATCATTTGCCCGTCTGCAAATTCTTGTTCTTCGCGCGGGATTCGCGGGCGAGGCGCTGTTTGAACGTCGCCATCTTGCGGCGCAATGCTTCGTTGCTTGTGCCGAGGATTTGCACGGCGAGCAAACCAGCGTTGCGTCCACCGCCGATGGCGACCGTGGCCACTGGCACGCCGCCGGGCATTTGCACGATTGAAAGTAATGAATCCATTCCTTTGAGCGCCTTGCTTTCCACGGGAACGCCGATGACGGGCAACGGCGTCTGGCTCGCAACCATGCCAGGCAAATGCGCTGCGCCCCCAGCACCAGCGATGATGACGCGAAGTCCGCGCGAGGCGGCAGTCTTGGCGTAATTCGCCATGTCGTCGGGCGTACGATGCGCGGAGACGACGCGTGCTTCATACGCGACGCCGAATTCAGCGCACGCCTCGGCGGCGGCCTTCAAGGTGGGCCAGTCGGAGTCGCTGCCCATGATGATTCCAACGAGAGGTTTAACGGTCTTTTTCATGATGGATTGCCGAAACGAATTTCTCCGGCGCATTGCAACGCGGCGGCTTCTGCTTCTGCGACGCTGTTCCCCAGCACCGTGACGTGCCCCATTTTTCGCCCAGCGACGCTCTGCGCCTTGCCGTAAGCATGGACATGCGCCCCGGCAATGGCCAGCGCGCGTTGAAGTCCCTCTGGATTTCCCGCTCCGGCGGCGTGGCCGAGCAGGTTTACCATGACGGCGGCGGGTGTAAGCATGCGGGTCGAACCCAGCGGCCAGCCGAGCACGGCGCGCACGTGGTTTTCAAACTGCGAACACTCGCAGGCTTCGATGGTGTAATGGCCGGAGTTGTGAACGCGTGGGGCGAGTTCGTTGATGAAAATATCACCGTTCCCGGCCAAGAACATTTCCACGCCAAAGCTGCCGACGGCTTCCACGGCGGCAACGGCGCGCTGCGCGAGCGAGGCAGCGCGCTCGGTGATGGCGGTGGGGGCAGGGGCAGGGGCGCGAACGATGTGGCAGATGTGATTGCGTTGAACCGTTTCCACTACAGGGTAGGCGACCGACGAGCCGTCCCGCCCGCGCGTGATGATGATGGCCAGCTCGCGCTCGAACGGACAAAAGGCCTCCACGAATAGTAAGTTGCCCTTGTCGCCACCGAGTAGTTTCCACGCTTCAGCAATATCCCTGGCATGGCGAACGGTATAATTGCCTTTGCCGTCGTAGCCGTTGCGGCGCGTCTTGAGCACCAGCGGCAAACCGAGGTCGCGCGTGGCGGCTTCCAGTTCCGCGCGGGTGGCCACCGCGCGCATGGCGGGCACGGGCAGACCGGCATTGGCGAGGGTTTGCTTCTGGATGAACTTGTCCTGCACCAGCGCGAGAGTTTTGGAACTGGGCAACACGAGCTTGCCGTCCTGTTCCAACTGCGCGAGCAAACCCGCGTCCACGAATTCATTCTCCAGCGTGACGACATCCACGCGGGCGGCAAGTTCACGCAAAGGCCCGAGGCTATTCCAATCACCCGTGACACATTCCGCCGTAACGTTGGCAGCGGGGCAATCCGCGCTGCGTTCGAGCGCGACAACTTCGCAATCCAACGGCGCGGCACTCAGCGCCGTCATGCGGGCGAGCTGGCCGCCGCCGACGATACCGAGGCGCGGCTTGGAGGTGTTTAATGCTTTTCCTGGTGACATGGAGGTTGGGGTGACGGTGATTCTGATTTGGCGTCCGCTTGGGGCTCGACGTTCTCAGCGTTGCGGCCAAAGGGCCACCAATGCTTGGCTCGGCGTTTGGTTTCCACGGCGATGTTCTGGCACTTGCACAGTGCGCGACGCGCCCAGAGAAATTCAGTCGCCAAGAGGGCTAATCCCGCCGGGATGACGATGAACGCCGGTCCGGGCAGAATGATCATGGCGATGCCCACCAGCACGACGGTTCCGCCGGTGACTGCGATGACGAATTTCTTCACGACTGGTTTGTATCCGCCGCCGACCCCTCGGTCCGCGCGGGCGTCAACAATACCTTGTCCACGCGCCTGCCGTCCATGTCAATGACCTCGGCCCGCCAGGTGCCCCACGGCAGGGTGGCCCCCTCGCGGAGTCCCGCTCCCAGATCGCGGGCCACAAACGCGGCTAGCGGCTCGTTCATTTCGGCAAAATCCCTTTGCCCCGTCAACGCGGCCAGTTGCGCCAGGGGAAACCCGCCATCCACCAGATAACTGCCGTCTCCCCGCCGCACCGCTTCCGGTTTGAGGCGTTCTTCGCGTGAGGGAATCTCGCCCACGATGGCTTCCAGCACGTCCACCAGCGTCACCAGGCCGGTGTGGTGCCGGGTTTCATTCTCGAGCACGGCCAGGTGCTTGCCCGTCTCGCGGAACTGCGCCAGCAATGCGCTCACGGACAGGGTCTCCGGCACCACCAGCGGACGCGTCATCAGATCGGGCAAATGCACTGGCAGTCCCGCGGCGAGGTTCGCGTAAGCGGCCTTCACGGACACGATGCCTGCAATGCGGTCGCGTGTTCCCTCGCACACCGGAAAATTGGAATGGCCTGATACGACGATCTTGTGCCAGACGTCCTCATGCGAATCGTGCTGGTTCAGAAATACGAGTTTCTCGCGAGGCGTGGCGATGTCCCTCACCGGCCGCGAATCGAAGGCTAGCACGGATTCCACCATGCTTGGTTCGGCGTGATCAAAGACTCCCGCCTCAACGCCTTCCTGCATCATTAATTTCACCTCTTCGTTGGTGACGGCCTGAGCGGGACGTTCCCGGACGCGCAACAACCACAATACCGCATTCGTCGCCCAGCCGAGCAATCGGATGAGCGGACGTGTCACCCGGCTCAACCAGTCCACGGGCCGTGCAACTAAGCAGGCGATGCGTTCGGGATGCGCCAACGCCAGCCGTTTGGGCACGAGTTCGCCGATGACCAGCGAGATGAAGGTCAGCCCAACCACGACGCAACCCACGCCGATGGCCTCCGCATAAGGGGCCGCCGTCGGGAATTTTTGCAACGCGGCGGCGATTTGTTCCGCGATGGTGATGCCGCCGAACGCGCCCGCCAACAGGCCCACGAGCGTGATGCCGGTTTGCACGGCGGGCAGGAAGCGGTTGGGGTCTTCCGCCAGTTGCATCGCAATGGCAGCCGAGCGGCTGCCGCTGGCAGCCAAGTGTTTCAGCCGAACGCGCCGCGCCGACACGACGGCCAGTTCGGCCATGGCAAACAGGCCGTTGGCGGTGAACAGCAGGCAAATGATGATGAGTTCGGTAAATATGACGGACATGATTTCATAGGCTGACGGTCAGTCGCCTCGGACGAATTTGCCCAAATGTTCGAAGGCAGTCACACCGCCGAATGCCAGCACGCCCAGAAAGCTCAGCGACAAACCGCACATCAACCAGCCAACCAGCGAGCAGGCGCCGTCCCGCGCCAGCGCTCCCGCCGCGAGCAGCAAGATGGCCGCTGCCGGGAAGAAGTTGCTGAAAGGCACCGGCAACGGGAGCATCAGCATGAGGGCTGCGAAGGCGATGAGCCCCGCGCCCAAACGGTCCATGCCCGAGCTGTAGTGCATGAAAGCCAGACGCGGACGCAGCATCGCCTCCAGCCAGCTCAACAAGCGGGCGGCTGCGCGCAACAGGCGCGAAATGAATCCGGCGGGGAGTTGTTTCTCCATCACGCGTTGGGGCAGCCAGGGTTTTTGGCCGAGCGCGAGCCGCAGTGCCGTAAGAAATATCACCAGCCCGAATGCTGTGGACAACATCAACGTCGGAATCGGCGTCAGAAACGGCAGGCAGCACAGGATCATCAGCAGGTAGAAGCCCCGGCCCTTCGTGACTTCAAACACCTGCCCCAGCCGCATGGGCTGCCCGTGAAAGCGCGACTCCAGCGCCCGCAATTGGTCGGATAAACGGTGCGAGTCTGGCTCTTGTTGGGTGGTTGCGGGGGTATTCATTCGGATTCGATGCGCCGCCGCAAGCGTGCGGCACGTTGCTTGATTTCGTCCAGTTCTGTTTCCAGTTCGCGCACCGCCTCGATGAGCGTTCCATCGGGAGCGTGCGTCGCCGCTTCACGCGCGGCAATTTCCTCATGCATCTCCGACATGCTGTTCATGATGATGCCGATGAACAGATTCAGGGTGATCATGGTGCCGAACACGATGAACGTGACGAAGTAGAACGTCACCTTGAGGCCCGGCGCATGAGCCAACTGGGCCACGAACATGTCTCCCCAGTTGTCGAGCGTCACCACCCGGAACAATGTCAGCAATGCGGTGGGCAGGTCGCCGAAGAATTCCGGGCTGCCCTTGCCGAACAGGTGCACACCCGCCACCGCGTAGATGTAAAACAACATGGCCAGCAGCAGGCTGACGTAGCCCATCGCGGACAAACTTTTCAACAGTGCGCCGACGAGCAGTTGCAGCTTGGGCAGCGCGCTGACGAGCCGCAACAGGCGCAACGCGCGCGCCACCCGTATCACGGCGAGGAACTGCGAATCCAGCGGCAGCAGGCACACCGCCACGATGACAAAGTCGAACACGTTCCAGCCATCGCGGAAATAGTTCCACGGCCTCGGAGCGTGCGCCGTCAGTTTGAGCAGGATTTCCACGCCGAACACCGCGAGAACCAAGGCGTCCAGCCGCCGCAACCAATCATCGTGCTGGGCGACGATAGCCGGGCTGGTTTCCAGCCCGGCCAGCGTGCCGGCAAGCACGATGAAGGCGATGATGCCCCGCTGGAACCACGGGGCATCAACGATCCTCTGAACGAGGCTTTTTGGCATTGGTTTGGCTTCCTCCAAACGTCCCTTACTTCGGTCAATTCACTTTGCTCGTTGCGACGCATAGATGCCGCCAACAACCTGCAATTGACCATCCTTCGCCATCTGCGCTAACAGCGGGCTGTCCTTGCGGATCGTTTCTATCGCGTGTTTTACGTTGGTTTCGGCAACCCGGTCCGCGAACGCATCGTTTTTCGAACTGCGATACTCGCCTGCTTTGGCGGAGGTTTTCTCCACGGCGGGTTCCATTTTGTCGAGCAGTGCCGTGAGGTTGCCGAGTTCCACGTTGCCGCATGCGTCTTTGATCGCACCGCAGGAGGTGTGCCCGATGACGGCGATGACTTTGGCTCCTGCAAGTTTGGAGGCGAACTCGAGGCCGCCGAGGATGTCGGTGTTCACGATGTTGCCGGCCACGCGGGCATTGCCGTCCTGTAACAGTTTTAGTGCCGCCGCCGGGGTGAGCGACTGTTGCGCCTCCTTGGTCATGGCGGGAGCCGCCTTGTCCGCATGAGCGGGTGCGGCAAGGAGGGTGATAGCGGTCAATGCGGCCAGTGCGGTTAGTTTTGCTTTCATGTGTTTTTTGATTCGTTTGTTTGGATTGCCCGGCCTTGAGCCGCATGAAAACCTCATTCTGCGGTCACCTTGGCTCCGGCATGAGGGGCGGGTGGGTGGGTGGGCGTCTTGCGCAGCAGCGACACCGCGATGGACGTGCCGATGATGGCGGCGATGATGCCCAGCGACCAGGTGATCGGAAACTTGCCGCCGAAGGCTTCGTTCAACCACACCATCTTCAAGCCCACGAACACCAGCACCAGGCCGAGGCCGTATTTCAGATACACAAACTTGTGCACCACGCCGGCCAGCATGAAATACATCGCCCGCAGGCCGAGGATGGCGAACACATTCGAAGTGAACACCAGCAGCGGCTCCTTGGTGATGGCGAAGATGGCCGGAACGGAATCCACCGCAAAAATGATGTCCGACACTTCGAGGAACACCAGTGCGACGAATAATGGAGTGGCGTAAAGCAGGCCCTCTTTCCGGATGAAGAACTTCTGCCCCTCGATCTGTGGCGAGATACGGAGGAACTTCCGCAGCAGCTTGATGACGGGGTTCTTCTCCGGGTCCATCGGTTTGTCGCCCGCGAACAGGATTTTGATGCCGGTCAGGATCAGGAACACGCCAAACATCACAACGATCCAGTGGTATTGCATCAGCACCGCGCCCAGTGCGATGAAGATGACCCGGAAAACCAACGCGCCGACGATGCCGAAGAACAGCACGCGATGTTGATACTTTGCCGGGATGCCGAAGAACGTGAACACGACCACGAACACGAAAATGTTGTCCACGGCCAGCGACTTCTCGACGATGAACCCGGTGAGGAATTCCAGCCCCACCTGTTTCGCCGCCGCCGCCGGTTCGAAGCCCGCCACCGCGAGCAGTCGTTCGTCCTGCGCGAACTTCCAGTCTGCGTAAAAGTAGAGCAGCACGTTGAAGACGAGCGCCAGGCTCACCCAGACGGCGCTCCAAATGGCCGACTCCTTGAATTTAACCTCGTGCGCCTCTCGGTGAAACACGCCGAGGTCCAGCGCGAGCATGGCGAGCACGAAAAGGGTGAACCCGGCGTAGAGCCACCAGTATTCGGCGAACGGGAATAGATAAACAGATTGCATTTAGGGTTGGGTTATTAGTGGGTCGTTGATTGTTGTGTTCAGGGAATTCGGCAGGGCCGCAATCCCGTTCCAGCGGGTATCATTGGCGGCGGTGCGGTCCAATGGCTGCGACCACGGGCATTCATCGCAGCCTGGATCATCACGAACTCGCCGATGTTCTCCGCGGTCAGCAAGCCGACCAGCCGCCCCTCACGAAGGACAGGCAGGGTGCTGCACCAGGCCGGATGCATTCGGCTGAAAACGGCTTCCAGCATTTCGTCCGGGGTGGTCGCTGGGAATTCGGTGGTCATCACGTGCAACACTCTTTCGCCATCGCCCTGGTCGCGCAATGCACTAAAGAAACGGTCGCGCGTGATCAGACCCACGAGCTGCCCGCTGCTGTCGAGCACGGGGAAGTCCTGCTGCGCCCCCGCGAGAATTCGGCGCGCCAAGTCGTCAAGCGTCTCATCCGGAGCCACGGATTGGAACTCAGTCAACATGGCCTCGCGCACCGGCACTCCAGCTAAGGACGACTTCATTTCCGCTGCGTTGGCCTCCTGCGCCGCGCCAATCCAGACAAACAGCGCGATTAGGATCAGGAATGGGTTGAGGAACAGCCCGGCAAAACCGAACACCACGGCCATGCCCTGACCGATGCGTGCCGCAATGCGCGTGGCGCGGGCATACGGGAGTCTCATAGCCAGCAACGCGCGCAGCACTCGTCCGCCATCCATGGGGAACGCGGGCAGCAAATTGAACAATACCAAGAACACGTTGGCGGCGAGCAACCGTTCCACGAGCGAACCGCTCGAGGTGCTCCAGCTGCCCAGACCAAACTCCCCGCCCTTGAGCAGCAGACCCGCGAGCAAGCCGCCCGCAATGATCACATTCACCAGCGGTCCGGCCAGCGCCACCCATAATTCTTGCGAGGGTTTCTCGGGCATCCGCTCCAGCCGCGCCACGCCACCGATGGGCAGAAGGGTGATGTCCTTCGTCTGGATCCCGAACTGCCGGGCCGCCAGCGCGTGACCCAACTCATGCAAAAGAACGCACCCGAAGAGCAGGCTGAAGAACAACACACCGCTCCACCCTGCCGCCGCACTGCGTTCGGGCAGCCAGCGCGCCAGGCCGATGAAGCCTAGCAGCAGCAAGAAGGTGAGATGGATGCGCACTTCGATGCCCAGCAGCCGTCCGATGCGCGGTGCCCAGCCAAAGGATGAAGTCTTGCGCTCGTTCATGGTCGTTCTTTCGGTCAGTTCTTCCTGCGCGTTCAAAAATCATTCGTTCAACCCGCCCCGCGTCCATCGTTGCGCCAGTCGCAACGCCGATTTTGCGTGGCTATACATGCTGCCAAGCACTTGGCCCGACTGGCGACTGGCACCGGTCTGCGTGCGTCGGGCCAAGCGGACTGTTAGGCCACGACTTGGCGTGAGGCCCGGATGGCGCGGCCCGGGCGACGGAGCCATTGCCCATCTGCCGGCTGGCAACCCGGGCAGTGATTTAAAAACTCTTGGCGGTTGCATGGGCTCCCCTCAAGTGCATGATTCCGGCCCGCGCCGTCCGTGGCGGTTGCTGCTCAAGCGGCGCTCCCGCCGTTCGGTACGGTTCACGAGCTTTTCATTCAACTGGCTCAGCACCTTGTTCAAGGCGGCCTGCAAAGTGTGATCTCGTCCCTCGGCGAAAACATCCGGTCCCGGAGTGACGAGGTGGACATTCACTTCGTAGGGTGGGCTGACTTCGGGCCGGTGGGCCAGACGAACGTTAGCTTCATCGATCTGAAGGCGTTCGCGCAACGCGAAGATTTGATTCTCCACCCACGAGTCCAGCGTGCTCGTGGAACGAATGCAGTCATGTTGTAATGTCAGTCTCATGCTTCCTTTCGTTGTTTGCAGTTTGTGCTGCTTCCCCTCGCCCCAACCCTCTCCCAGGCTGATGGGGAGTGGGCGATCTCCCGGGCGCGACCTGTTTGGTATTATTCCCGCGACCTCCCGCCAGTCAGCAACGGCAGCAAGTGCCACAGGAAATACGCCAGCGATGTGATGAACGCGGCCACGTAGGTCAACGCGGCGGCATCCAACACCTTGCGAACCGCCATGGCCTCGGCGCCAGGCGCGATCATGCCCATGTCCGCGAGGACCGCCTTGGCCCGGCGCGATGCGTCGAATTCAACCGGCAGCGTCACGAGGTTGAACATCATGATCACCCCCCAAGCCATCGCCATGATGAGCGCGCCGGTGATCGGTTGGATCAGGCCCGTGAGCAAACCCAGCATGGGTAGCAGCATCACGACGTAATTCGCGTAGGTGGTTATCCCTACCGCCGCCATGCGCCAGTGCAGCGGCCTGTAAGCCAGTTGATGCTGGATGGCGTGACCACATTCATGCGCCGCCACACCCAGCGCAGCGGGCGAATGTCCATAGAAGTTGTCCGTGGACAACACCAACCGCTTGTGGATGGGGTCATAGTGGTCGCCCAACATTCCATCTGCCTGGGCAATCTCCACATCGCGAATGCCTGCGGCCCGCAGGATGCGATGCGCCGCCTCACCACCGGTCAGTCCGCTAATCACGGCGCCTTGCGAGTGGCGACGATAAACCGACTTCACGTGCCATGCCGCCCAGAGCGAAAGGAGCATCGTGCCAATGAATAGTATCCAGATCATAATTCTTATTCGTGTTTGTTTGTTCGTCGCCTTCGCCGGGTGCCCATCTCCCGTGAAGCCAGCCCGGCGGCATTGACGGCCAGACCCTAGGCGCGGTTGCCGCTTCGCACCAATAGACAATTCCGAATGGACCCTTAGGTTAATCCGAAGGCTGCATCAGTGGGCTTGGAATTTAGAAAGCGCGCGAATGCCGGGAGGAACTGGAAACAAAGTCGGGCGCGGGATGAAATCCCGCGCCCGCGAGTTGCTGCGAGTTACTGCTTGTTATGCGGCCGGAATCAGTCGCTCGTAGTCTTCGATCGTGCCGTCGTCGAGGCAGCATTGGATGATTTTCTGCCCCAGTGGATCGAGGTCCGGTCCTTGGAATTCGGATAGGCATCGATGGAAGAACTGCTTGAGTATCTCCGCACCCTGATCGTAGGCGGCCTCACCTACTTCAGGCTGGGTTTCCACCTGCAGAAACCAGCGGGCAATCAGCAGGCCTTCCACTTGCAACTGGTGCAGTGTGTAACCGAGCAGCGGGCAGCGTGACGCGCGCAACTGGTCAGGCCGGAACCGCGCAACGCCGCGGCGTGCAAGGTATTCGCGCGCGATCCATTGCGGCATGAAGCTGACCTGCCACGCACCGACGTGCTGGTTCGGGCAAAGGACGTGCCGCATTCGCGGATTCTTTACGAACTGGCGCAAGAGCAGGTTCGCCTGATCCACGCGGCGACCGGTGGCGAAGGGCCAGTAGGAGCCGACGCCTTCGCTGGTCATGCCCTCGCTGTCCACGATGCTCGGGTTCGCGTGACCGCGTGGCGATACCAGTCGCCACAGCCAGGCCAGCGACGGCGGCAGGATGTGAAACAGGCCCATGATGCCGTAACTGGGCTTTTCCTTGGTGCAGGGTGGAGTCCGCACGCCAAAGCTGCGGATGTCCACCGTCACGCCGCCTTCGACGATGCCAGGAAACACCTTGCGGGGAATGATCACGCGCGGATTGGGGCAGCGTTTTCCCGGCGCGTCCTCAATGTGTTCCCACACCATTGCCCGGCTGCCGGGCACGGCGTCGATGTTTAGAAATAGCAGCGGTTCGGGCGGTTCGGCGCACAGCTTTTCGAGGTGCACGTCCACGCCGTAATGTTCAAGGTGGTTCACCCGGACAAACCACGCGCTCTCAGCGTCGGTGACCGTCAGCTTGCCTTGCCCTTCCTGCAACGTGGGATGACAAAGCGCCATGTCGTCGGTGACGGCACGCAATTCGCATGTGCGCGGGATTTGCAGGAAGCGACGCTCGCCAGTCACGAGATTTTCCCCGAGCAGCAGGCGGCCGTCGGCTTCGCGATGTGCCTGCTCCAGCATTTCGCTCTTGCCGCCACCGCTCGCCCCCTCGTGCATGATCGTGACGACGTTGTCGTAGGGCGTGATCACTTGGGCCGTCGAGCAGTGGGCCGTGAGCCAGCCTTCACGCTCGCCCAGTCCGAGCAAGACGCCGTAAATGCCTTTCTTCGCACTCGGTCCGGGATACAGATTGTAGGAAAACAACTCATGCAGTCCGTCACGCCGGTTGTGCACGACCACTTGGCGACCCTTGAAGTGCGTGTGCCGAAACACCGGCGCCACGTAAATCACGGTCCGCGGCATGAACCCGGATGGAATATCTGACGCCGGGATGATTCCTTGGAGCATGGCCAGACCAAGCGCGAAGAACCCGGCGTTTGCCGGTGCAATCACGAGCGCGTCCATGCCCATGCCCGCCTGGCCAGCTTGAAAGCCGAACATAGCCAGCTCCTGCCCCTTCAACCAGTCAAACGTCTCCTTGCGCAACGATTCAAACGATGTCCCAAACCGTTGTTGGTAGGTGTCCTTGTCCGTGGGTTCGGAGTCGCCGATAACCATGCAATCCGGATCACGCCGACGCATGTAGGCTTCGGGATAATTCGCGGCCACACCATTGCGCACCCGTGCTACCGTGGCCTCCACCACCCGGCCCTTGCCGGGCACATCGTAGGCGACCTCGAACGAATTGCTGTTTGGGCCGCCGCAGGCGAATTCCACAAGCTCCTTCGTCGTGCTTGCGATGGTGAGTCCGGGGCAGCGCGAGAGAATTTCAGCCGCCTCGGGCGGGGGATTGTATTTGTGCCAGTTCATTTTTCCTTTTTGCGTGGCCGACGCGCACGGCATCGGCTGGGTTCATGTCAAAGCCGGTCGCATCGCTGCGAGCAGCAAGCTACGATAAACACGAAGGGGCACCCTCAACGCCTAAGTAATTCCGAATAGACTATTAGGTTAATCCTAAGTATCCTATGGCAATGGAATGGTTGAACTATCATCACTTGCGGTATTTCTGGACGGTGGCGAAGGAAGGCAGCCTCGCACGCGCTGCGGCCAAGCTGCATGTTTCGCAGCCCTCCATTTCCGAGCAGATTCGCGAACTGGAGAATGCGCTGGGAGAAAAACTGTTTCGTCGCGAGGGCCGGAACAACCGGTTGACGGACACCGGGCAGGTGGTGTTTGGCTACGCCGAGGAAATCTTCGAACTGGGCCGTGAATTGATGACCGTGGCCCGGCACGGCGCGGCGGCTAAGGAGCTTCGGCTGTATGCCGGCGTTGCGGATTCATTCCCAAAGCTCGTCACCAACGAGATCCTGCGTCCGGTCTTCCGCCTGCCGCAACAGGTTCACGTGGTGTGTCGTGAGGGCAAGATTGAGGATTTGCTGGCCCAACTGGCGGCGCACCGGCTGGACATCGTCTTTGCGGATGAGCCGTCGCCGTCGAGTTTGAAGGTGCGGACGTTCAACCATCTGTTGGGGGAATCGAAGGTGTCGTTCTGTGCAGCGGCAGAATTGGCTCGCACGTTGAAGCGCAATTTCCCGAAGTCGCTGCATGAAGCACCGGCGTTCCTGCCGGCGGACAACAGCAGTTTACGTCGCGAGTTGGAGCACTGGTTCCGGCAGCAGAAGATTCGACCGCGTGTGCTGGCCGAGTTTGAAGACCTCGCCCTGATGAAGGAAATGGCGGCGGAGGGGCGGGCGTTCATTGCCTTGCCCACGGTGGTGGCACGCGAAGCTGCGGCGCGGTATCACTTTGAAACCATCGGGATGGCGGGGAATTGTCTGGCGAAATTCTACGCCATCTCCGCAGAGCGAAAGATTTCGCACCCGGCGGTCAAACTGATCACGGACAACGCCCAAGCGGCGCTTTTTTGATCGCCTGCTCTAGCTCCACTGGCACAGGCTGGCCACATGTGCGGCGGAACCGTCGCGCAGCCAGCCGTCAAGCTGCGCCTGATCCTTGAGCTGTTGGCCGCGCAGTCGTGGCACGACCGCGAACTGAGTCTTCACTTCGGGCAGCGCTGTCATGTCCACCCATAGCTTTTCAAACTGGGTGACGGGGAACACATCTTCCTGGCCGTGTCCCCAGCGCTTCTTGACGTCTTTGATGGTGATATAAGTGGGCATCCGCGCCGCGACGGTGCGGACGGCCGCGGAAACCTTTTTCGCGTCGTCCAAATCGGTGCGGCTCAGGCGAAACACTTCCAACAACCGGTCAATGTTGATCCAGCAAGTGTTGGAATTGTAGAAGCGCAGCTGGAATTCATCTTCCTCCCGCGGCATCGCAAGGCCTTCCACCAAGCGGACCTGACCGTTGACGCGGGCGAGACCGCCGCCGCGATCTTCCAGGCGGCGCGTGATGACTTCAAAGGTCAGGCAGGCATCCTGGGCGAGGTGCAGACCGAACATCGCCGGGTCCGCATCGGCCCCGAGCGTATCGATGTTGTGCAGCATCAGGTGGCGCAGTTGCGGACGTTCCTGCAGCAACCGGGCGAGCACGCCATTGCGCAACAGGTTGGGCACTTCGAACCAGTGGCCGACGGGATGCAGGCACTGGCCCGGCAGGTTGTCCGTGTAATCACCGCCTTCACCGGTGGTTCGTGCCCAGTTGATGAGCGCGGCGCGCAAGCTGTCGCGGACTTTTTGCTGCTGTTCATCGAGCCGTTGTTGCGGCATCTCCTCCCAGAGGAAGCGCAGGTCGCGCACCATCGGAATGGTGCGCAGGCCGATTGAGCGGCCCGGCGAAAGCAACAATCGTCCCGCGTAGCGGTAATTCTCCTGTTGCTTCAAGAAACCCTCGGTCGCTGCGTGCGTCAGGTAGCTCGTGGTGAAGACATGCGGCAGTGTCGTGCCAGCGAGCTGGCTGACGCGACGGCTCTTGGCGAGGTGCGTCTCGATGAAGGTGCGGTGCGCGCCATCGAATTTACAGAACGGGTGCAACGCTTTCACCACGCCGGCTCCCTGCGTCCAGCGGCTGCCTACCCCGGCGGCCAGGGTCACCACGGCCAGTTCCCCGCACTTGAGCGCTGCCAGCCCGGCTTCGCGGTATGAATCGGCCAACGGCCGGCCGGCATCGAAGACGTCACCGTCCTGCACGTCCTGAATGCTGGCGCTGACAGGCAGGCGGTTTTGCGCCATGCCGACGCGGCCATGCTTTAAATCTTCGCGAATCTGCTCGTGCTGCACGCGGTCGAAACCGTTTTGATCGAGCAATTCCTCCAGCGTTTGCTTCCGTCCTCCGTCGGACTTGGGACGTGGCAGCAATCGCTCGAACAATGCCGGCATCATGTGCTCCAATTCAGGTCGGTTGCGACAGGCCAGGCTGAATTGCTCCAGCTCCGCGCGCCGCGCGCTGGTCAGTGTCTTTGGATCGGCCCGCAGCCATCTGGGAACGTGGAGGGCATAGTATCCGCCCGTCAGCAAAGCGTCCTCGCCACGCAACAACTCCGCCCAAGTGCCTCGCTCATTGATGGCGAAGTCGTAAACCACCGGTTCCATCGCGAAAGGCAGTGCGTGTTGCAATTCGCGTTTTGCCTGCGACATGATCTCCTGCAAACGCTCCTGGGCGCGGGCCTTTTGGCCCGGCTCGAAGATGAATCCCATGCCGCCGCCCGACATGCCACCCAGCATCCAGAATCCCCAGAAATCCCGACCGAACTCGGCGCGCACGCGGTTGATGACCGTCTCGGTAAAAGCATTGGTCGCCCAGGGTATGATGGTCTGGATCGGCTCGCCGAAGTTGCGTGTGGTCAGTTCCCCGACGCGCCGCACGTCGCCCTCGCGGAGGGCAACCAAGATGTCGTCCAGCACGCCGATGGCCTGCTGACGCCCGGCCCATTCAGCGGCAGAACGCAGGAGATACTTCTCCGTGACCATCTCCAGAATGGGGCCGACATTTTGTGCCATGCCGCCGTGGACCAACACCAGGCTCTGTTGTAAACGTTCGCGTGTTTCGGGCAGGACGTCCGGCTCATTCAAGACTCGGTGCGCGGGCATCAAGCGGCCCCGGCTGATGCCAAACTCGGGATCGCCCTCCACCGCGGCGGCGCCACAGATCAATTTCATTCCGGGCCACACACCGCCGGAATCTTGCCAGCCGCCGCCCGAGCCGCCCAGCCATTCACCCAACAGCGCGCGCGCCAGCACCAAACGACGTTCATCTTCCGTCAATGCGCCCGTGAGCGCGGTCGCCTGACCCGTGGCTCGCATGCAAACGGAAATCAACGCCGCAAGCAGGTTGGTGGAAACAGCCAGGCGCGAGCCTTTGGGGATGTCGTTCACGTGGCTCACAATCTCCAACCCGCAGCCCGGCCCCACGACTTGAGCGAGTAGATCCGCAAGACTTTGTCCGGAACCTTCAATGCCCGGCGGCACGATGCCCGCAGCGATGACTGCCGCCTTGAGCAAGCCAAGGTAATCACGCGCGAAGTCGAACACCTCCGCGAGTTCGGTGATGTTCGCGCTGGCCCCCAAGTCCACGCTGGTCAGGCGCAACACGGGTTCGTCAATCACGCGCAGGCAGGCTTCCACCGGTGGTCGGGTTTTGGTGTCGCGCCCATGCACCCCAAGGTCGATGGAAACATTCAGCACCCTTGCGCCCTCGGGGAAATCCATGCCCAGGAAGAAAATATCGCTCCAGCCCGAGTGGCTGAGATCCATGCGCACCGGTGTGGATTCGCGCAGGACCGGATAACTGCCATTGGCGGCGCGCTGGCGCAGTTCCGAGCGCAGCCGCAACGGATGGTCCGCCGGGTGGCCCATCCGAAACATCCACTGGTTGCCACGCACGGAGCGCACGCTACGACGCACCTGATCGGCTAGCGTCTGAAACGCGAGTCGTTGGTAGGTGGCAGCCAGTGCGCTGGAAATGGCGTCGCTGGCGCCACTGGCCGCTTGAACTGCGAGGAATTCATCGGTTGCTTCCTCGAAGCGGCGCTGCAGCAGATGCTCGAAGCCGCGAAAGGGAATCATCGCGTTATGGTCGCCAGCGGACAGCTTTTCAGGTAGATGAAACCGATGGATCGCATAGAGGAAAAAAAGTGCTCGAACCCGTTCGTAGAGGTTGTTGCTGCGTCGGCGGAAGGCATCGAGCTCGGTGCAAGCCGCGATCAGCTCTGTTGCGGAGGCCCTCTCGCAGAGGGCTTCCAGCGATTGATTGCGCACCAATGGATCGGTGGCGGTGATGATTTCGATGAGGCGAGTGGTCATGCGCGGTGCGGGTGGCGTTGTGGCCGGTCAACGCGCTTCCTGGGCGAGCAATTCAACGAGGCCGGAGAGGATTTCCGAGCGGTCCGGGCTGCTCAGGGCGAACGCGAGCTGGGCGTTGAGCAGTCCGTATTTGAGGCCAATGTCGAACCGGCGCCCCTGCAATTCGCAGGCAAGGTAACGTTCGCGCTCGGCCAGCTTCATTAGGGAATGGCTGAGGTGCATTTTTCCACCCGCCGCCCGGTCCGCCGCCAATGACTTGACCACCGCTGGCGTCAACACGTGCATGCCAAAGAAGCAAAGATAGTTCCCCGCACGCAAGCCAGGCACGATCAGGCGCTGCTCGGCCACGGTGGGGGTGGGTTTCTCCATAACCTCCGAGATCAGATAGAGTCCTTTGCGATGATCTGCGAGTCTTCCGCCTACCACGCCGTAGTAAGGCAACTTGCTTTCGTGCGTAGCTTGCACGGCGGATACGGCACAGTTCTCTGCCGCTGCCACCTCGACGAGTTGACGGGCGCAACCACGCGTCTCCCGGCTCAGATACAGATGGTCGCCCACCAGCAATAGGAAAGGATCGTCACCAGTAAATTGATGAGCGCACCAGACGGCGTCTCCGTAACCACGCGCTTCGGTCTGCTCGACAAATTGCAGCCGTTGGCTATGGGCGCCTGCTGCCTTGCGATAAGTTTCGGCATCGCCTGGATGCACGACTACGCAGATTTCCTCGGTTCCGGAACCAAGCGCTTCCTCCACAATGATGGCAAGTGCGGTTTTGGTTGTGCCATCACGATCCACCAAAGTTTGAAGCGGCAAGGTGCGTTGACTGGCGCCGGCGGCGGTGATGACAGCTTTGCGAATGTTCATGGCGGGTGCTGAATTGCGGTGACAGTTTGCCGCGTCGGCGGTGGGTGGCGACAAAAAACTCCGGATGACTCGGGGTGGGGCAAATCCTGCGGTGGCCCTACAGCATGATTGCCTTGGTTACTTCGGCTGACTTTTCCTGGCCATGTAGTTCGGCGACGAGGGCGATCCCGAACTCGACAGCTGTTCCGGCACCGCGTGAGGTGATGAGATTGCCGTCTTTGACCACGCGTGCATCAGCCAAGGCCCCGGGCAATTCGTTGTGGACGGAGAAGTGGGCGGTGAAGCGGCGGTTGGCGAGCAAACCGGCGTCGGCAAGCACGGTGGGGGCGGCGCAAATCGCGGCGACGAGTTTGTTTTGCGCGGTGAATTGTTTGGCAAGCTGGGCTGGGCGACCGTCGGTGCGGAGGGCTTTGACGCCGGGGCCGCCAGGAATGAGGAGCGCGTCAAATTCCTGATCAGCGACTTCCGCGAGCATGGCGTCGGCTTCAATGGAGATGCCGCTGCGTCCCGTCACGAGCTTCTCACCGCCAAGGGCGGCGATGACCACTTCTGACTCGGCACGGCGAAGCAGGTCGATGGGCGCGACGGTTTCAATCTCCTCGAAGCCGGTGGCCAGCAGGCAGAGCACACGTTTCTTCATGGGAGGATTCTAGCAGACTCGTCGCGCGCTGGCCACCCTGCCTGCCGCAAAATTCAGGGTCGCGCGAGAAGTTTGCGTGTGTGCCGTCCCCGTGTAATCTCTTGCGCGTATGCTGAATTACATCTGGCTCGCCCTGATTTTATTCGCTGTTCTGGTCGGCGGCTGGCAGGGACGGTTGGAGGCGGTGGGCAAGGAAGCCATCGAGCGCGCAACGTATGCCGTGGTGAATCTCGCGCTGCCGCTGGCGGGCGTGATGACTTTGTGGCTCGGGGTGATGCGGCTGGCTGAACGAGCCGGTTTGGTGCAGGAACTCGCGCGTCGTTTGCGTCCGTTGTTGCGGTTTCTTTTTCCTGACGTGCCTCCGGAGCACCCCGCGATGGGTGCGATGGTGATGAACATGTCGGCGAATATGCTTGGGCTGGGTAACGCCGCCACGCCACTGGGATTGCGTGCCATGAAGCTGCTCGACTCCCTCAATCCACGACCGGGCACGGCGACGAATGCCATGTGCACTTTCCTCGCGATCAACACGTCGAGCATTCAATTGATTCCCATCACTGCCATCGCCGTGCTGGCGGCGGGCGGTGCGCAATCGCCCACGGCCATTGTAGGTACGGCACTGGTCGCCAGTTTCACCGCTGCCGCCTGCGCCATCACGGCCGTGAAACTTTTGCAGCGCGCACCGATGTTCCGGCTGCCGCCAGTGGCGGATGAGCCGGGTGTCACGAAAGCGGAGGCTGAGATGCCGGCGGAACCTTTGCTGGCAGAGCCGGCCCCGATGACTTCTCAGGCCAAAGCCATTTTGGCAGCCTTTCTCCTCTTCTTTGCGTTTGTATTCGTGCGCATGACGTTTCCACAGTGGTTCGGTGGAGCAGCCGCTGACGAATACGTTTTTGTGTCAGCGGTCAAAGCGGTCTCGGTCATGGCCATCCCTTTTCTCCTGTCCGTGATTCCGCTGATTGCCGCGCTCCGCCGGGTGAAGGTTTACGAGGAGTTCGTGGACGGCGCAAAGGAGGGATTTCAAGTGGCGGTGAAGATCATGCCTTATCTGGCAGCGATTCTAGTCGCCGTGGGGATGTTCCGGGCGGCAGGCGGGATTGAAATGCTTGCGCAGGTGCTCGGACCTGCTTTGGGAGCGATCGGGTTTCCAACTGAACTGCTGCCGATGGCGTTCATGCGTCCGCTGAGCGGCAGTGGATCGCTGGGCGTGCTGACCGACATTGCGGCAGTGCATGGCGCGGACTCTTTCTTGGCGCGCACAGCGGGGACCATTTTTGGCAGCTCCGAAACGACGTTTTATGTCTTGGCGGTTTATTTTGGGTCGGTCGGCGTGGTGCGCCCGCGGCATGCTTTGCCCGCCGGGTTGGTGGCGGATGCGGTGGGTATCACCATGTCGGTGATTGTTTGCCGGATAATGTTTGGGTGAGGCTTCTGTCCTAATCTACCTCTTCATCGTATTCTTAATCTCAAGGCCGGGGATTAAGGATCGGGGTATGATTAAGAACCTTGGCTCTGCTGGTTGCCGCGCCTGTAAACGCTGACCTTTGCTGGTGGAAGATTTTGCCAGACGATCTCGGAGTCCACCGCGTGGAACGAACTGGAGGGCGCGTGACCATTGACGATCTGGTAGCTGTATTGAATCCAGTTGTGGCCCGGGAGCAGGACGCTCTCGATCTGACGGGTGAGTTGCTCGGCTTCCTGTGGGGTAAATACTTTCAACGGCAAGCTGGAGAACACGCCGGCCACTTTTTGGTCGCCAAGCAACCGCGCGAGCTGCAAGGCGTCCCCCTGATGGATTCGGGCGCGAGGAAACCGGTGTTGTAGATAGCCCGCCATGCGCTCGGATTTTTCCACCGCAATGAGCCGTTCCTCCGGCCAGCCAGCTTCCAGAAGTTTTTCTGTGACGATGCCGGTTCCGGGACCTAGTTCAACCACTGGAGCCGTTGCACTCGTCGGCAGCCAGCGGGCCATGGCTTCGGCGAGGGCGGGGGAGCTGGGCCAGACGGTGCCCATCCGGCGTGGAGCGCGGGCGATTTCGGAAAGGAACAGTCGAAGTGAGTGGGCTTTGGCGCTCATGGCCGGAGTCAGTTGGCGGAAATTTCCTGCGGGTCTTTCCCGCCATTGACCAAAAATAGCACGGCCATGCGAACGGCGAGTCCATTGGTGACTTGCTGCAGAACGACCGACCGTTCCCCGTCAGCGATGTCGCTGTCGATCTCCACGCCACGATTGATGGGGCCCGGGTGCATGATGAGGGCGTCGGGCTTGGTTTGCCCAAGGCGTTGCCTGTCCAGGCCGAAGAGGCGTGAGTATTCGTTGATGCTGGGGAACATGGTCTTGCGCTGGCGTTCATGCTGGATGCGCAGGAGGTTGATGACATCCGCGTCGCGGATGGCCTCCTCCATGTTATGAGTCACGCGGCAGCCCATTTGTTCAAATGTTTTCGGCACCAACGTGGCCGGCCCGCACAAAGTGACTTTCGCGCCGAGTTTGGTCAGTGCCCAAATGTCGGAGCGCGCCACGCGGCTGTAGAGGATGTCGCCCAGAATGGTGACGTTAAGGCCCGCGATGGAGCCCTTCTTTTCCCGGATGGTGAACACATCCAGCAACGCCTGCGTGGGATGCTCGTGCGCACCGTCACCGGCATTGACCACATGGGCATTCAGAACGCGGGAGAGAAAATGCGGGGCCCCGCTGGCAGAGTGGCGGATGACGATCACGTCCACATTCATGGCTTCCAAATTTCGCGCGGTGTCCTTGAGTGTTTCACCTTTTTTTAGTGAGGAGGCTTCGGCGGTGAAATTGATGATGTCAGCAGAGAGGCGCTGCTCGGCCAGTTCGAAACTGGTGCGGGTGCGGGTCGAAGGCTCAACGAACAGATTGACCACGGTCTTGCCGCGCAGGGCGGGGACTTTTTTGATGGCGCGTTCGCCCACCGCCTTGAAGGCGAGAGCGGTGTCCAAGACGGTGGTGATTTCCTCCGCCGTCAGCGATTCGATGTCGAGCAGGTGCTTGCGATTCCAGGCCATGAGCGATTCACCCGTTTTGGCCATGCTGCCCATTGCGGGGCGTCACCGCCAGAAAATCATTCACGCACCAAGGTTACCAGGTCGCGTCCATCGAGTTCGGTTAATTCCACATGAACCCGTTCCCCCGCGCCCGTGGAGATGCTCTTGCCGACGAAGTCGGGGCGGATGGGTAATTCCCGATGGCCCCGGTCCACCAACACGGCTAGGCGAATGCTGCCGGGGCGTCCCAAGTCCATGAGGGCATCAAGTGCGGCGCGGATGGTGCGTCCGCTGAATAGCACATCGTCAACCAGAACCACGGTGCGTCCAGTGATATCGCAGGGCATTTCGGTCGGGCGTAATTGCGGGGTGACGCGCTGGTCCAGATCATCACGGTGAAGGGTGATGTCCAACGTGCCCGCAGGAACGGGGTGCCCCCATATCTTTTCCAGCAGGCCTGCCAATCGGCGGGCGAGGGGCACACCGCTGTCCTGAATGCCCACCACCACGACTTGATTGCCTTGGTCCTGATTCTCGGCGATTTCATGTGCCATGCGCGTCAGCATGCGCTGGAGCGTAGGGGCATCGAACAATTTGACGGTTTCGGCCATAAAAATGAGAAACCGCCCTCCGGGGCGGATTTCATAGGCATCATCGCCCCAGATTAAACGGGATGCAAGCCCGGCGGGGGTCAATTGCGCGACGGTTGAGGGCCCTGCCGCTCCTTACGCCACTTGGCCCGATGCTTGACGATCCAATCGGTGAGTGCCTGCTCGAAGCCGATGTCGCAACCCGCCTTCTCGGATTCCAGCCATTTGTGCCGCAGGATTTCTTCGCGCTCAGCAAGGAATTCCCGATACAGCGAGGATCGCTTCAGCAGGTCCTCATTGGCGTCAGGCCGTTGGGCTGAATTTGACATGGCAAAAATTGCGCGTGGCTTGTGAGAAAACTTTAGTGTCGCCCCGCCGCATGACAACAATTTTTTTATCCCCCCCCAATAGGACAATGGACAGCCAGTGGTTGGACAAGGAGCCGGCAGTATTGTTCCGACCTGTTGCTTTTGTCCGACTGCGGGCTATTCCCACTCAATTGTGCCAGGCGGTTTGCTTGTGATGTCGAACACGCAGCGGTTCACGCCCTTGACCTCGTTGATGATGCGGGTGGCGAGTTTCTCCAGAATATCATAGGGCAGCTTCACCCAATCGGCAGTCATGCCGTCCTGTGATTCGACGGCGCGCACGGCGATGGTGAAATCATAGGTGCGTTCGTCACCCATCACGCCCACGCTGCGGCAGGGCAACAACACCGCGAAGCTCTGCCAGATTTTGTAGTAGAGCCCGCTGTGCTTCATTTCCTCCACCACGATGGCGTCTGATTCGCGGAGGATGCGCAACTTGTCGCGGGTGATTTCACCGAGGCAACGCACGGCGAGACCGGGGCCGGGGAACGGTTGGCGCCAGACGATTTCCTTGGGTAGGCCCAGTTCCAGGCCAAGCACGCGGACTTCATCCTTGAACAGGCAGCGCAGCGGCTCGACTAGCTTGAACTTCATGCCCCTGGGCAGGCCGCCAACATTGTGATGGCTCTTGATCATGGCGGCGGGATTGCCGGCGATGGGAACGGACTCGATGACGTCCGGATAAAGCGTGCCCTGCGCGAGGAATTTGGCTTTGCCCGCGCGCTTCGTCGCGGCTTGGAACACGTCGATGAACGTCTTGCCGATGACTTTGCGTTTGCGCTCGGGGTCGGTGACGCCTTTGAGTTTTTTGAGGAACAGCGCGGTGGCGTCCTCGTATTGCAATTTGATTTTGAAATTGCGCCCGAACACTTCCTGCACCACTTCGGCTTCGCGGGCGCGGAGCAGCCCGTTGTTCACGAAGATGCAAGTGAGCTGGTCGCCGATGGCTTTGTGCAGCAGTGCGGCGGCCACGCTGGAATCCACCCCGCCGCTCAGGCCGAGGATCACGCGCTCCTTGCCGACCTGCGCACGGATTTCTTCGACGGCCTGCTCGATGTAGCCGCGCATCGTCCAGCCTTTGCCGCAGCCGCAGATGCGGTGGACGTAGTTGGCGATGATTTCCTTGCCGCGCGGCGTGTGTACGACTTCCGGGTGGAACTGGATGCCGAAAAACTTTTTCGTGCTGTGCTCGATGGCGGCGTAGTCGGAGTTCTCCGTGGTGGCGACAACCGTGAAATTCTTGGGCAGGCGCGTGAGTTTGTCGCCGTGCGAATTCCAGACCTGCAGGGAATTCGGGAGCCCGTCGAAGAGGGCGCAATTCGGGTCGAGCACCCTCAGCGTGCCCTTCCCGTATTCGCGTTTGGGCCCTTTTTCCACTTTGCCGCCCAGGAAGTGCGCGAGCAGTTGCACGCCGAAGCAGATGCCGAGCACGGGCACGCCGAGCTTGAAGATGTCCTTGTCCGGCAACGGCGCGTCGGTCGCGTAAACGGAGGAAGGGCCGCCCGACAGAATGATGCCTTGGGGCGACATCGCGGCGATTTCTTTCGCGGGCGTGTTGAATGGGACGATGGTGGAATACACGTTGCACTCGCGGATGCGCCGCGCGATGACCTGCGTGTATTGCGAACCAAAATCCAGAATGACGATTTGCTCGTTCATGAAGGGGCAGAAGTTTGTCCGGGGGGGCTGCGATGGCGAGGAAAAATTCGCCCTCGGCCATGAAAATTACAGCCGGGTCCTCCCGGAGCCTCAACCGGGCCTCAAGTTGTCGCTTGCAGCCTGACTCTGCGGGCCTAAAGTTCGGCCATGAAACGGCTCACATTCATGATTGGCGGTCTGCTGGCCGGGGTTTGCCTGCTCCAAGGGCAGGTCGCGGTCGAAATGGTCCTCCCGCAGGATAAATTGCTGCCTGCCGAGCAGTTTTTGGCGGGCGTCAGAGTGGTCAATCGCTCCGGGCAGCCGCTGCACCTCGGGGAGGGGTCGGATTGGATCCAGTTCGTAATTGAAGGCGCAGACAGCTCGAGCCTTAAGCAGTTGAGCAACCCCCCGGTGCAAAAGCCCTTTGTGCTCGAATCATCGCAGCAGGCGACCCTGAAGGTGGATCTGGCGCCGTGCTTCGATTTGCGGACCATCGGCAAGTATCAGATCTCTGCGGTGGTGAAGATCAGGGATTGGAATTCCTCCCTCACCACCAAGAGCCTTCCTTTCGAGGTCATTGAAGGCACGAAATTGTGGGAACAGGTCGTCGGCGTGCCGGGCAAAGACCGGACAGGACCGCCCCAAGCCCGGAAATATACCCTGCAGCAGGCAAATTATTTGAAGGAGCCCAGGCTTTACCTGCGTGTTTCGGCTGCGGACGGCAGCGTCATGAAGATTCTCAACCTCGGTCCGATGTTGGCCATCGGGCAGCCCGATCCGGTGCTGGACCGGAGTAATCGCCTGCATCTCTTGCAGCAGACCGGCGCGCGCGTTTCAACTTATTTCATCATCAACACGGACGGCGATATTGAGAGCGAGGAATCTTATGAATACGCGGGAACACGTCCGCGTCTGCAAATGGACGAAACCGGCAGGGTCGTTGTGAAAGGTGGCTCGTTGCGCAACCCGCCCGAGAATGCCGCACCCGTAACGGAACCAAAAAAGAATGTTGGAGAAGCGAAAACCAGCTGAGCAACTGTCCGGGGTCATTCACCCCTTTTGCCTTGCTGCGCTTGTCTTCCTGATAGGGGTTCATGGCAGTCAGTCCAGCCCGATTGTTCTCCACCTCAAATCTGGCGACCGCATTACCGGCGAGTTGGTGTCTGGGAATGAAGTGCATCTGGTGGTGCGGACCGCTTGGGCGGGCAGCCTGACCATCCAGCGAGATCTTCTCGAGCGTATCGAGCCCCTGTTAGTCGCCGCTTCACCCGCCGCTCTGGCCGTGTCCACCAACCCGCCTGCGTCCACGAACCCTCCCACGCCGGCGGTGGCGATAAAGGCCGATGCCCCCGCTTCAGCGCAAGCGGCAGTCGCCAACGCTCCCGCCAAGCAGCCGGATGAATGGAAGTTCGATATCAAGCTTGGGGCGGACATGATTCGCGGCGAGCGCGACCGTGATATTTTTTTCGGTCAAGCGGCGTTGACCTACGCCCACCCTTATCCGCATGAGCCCAAGAAGTTTTTCCGTAACCGACTGGACTACCGGGCCGACTACAGCACCGTGGATGGTGGCAAGAGCGCCAACCGCATGAGCGGCGCAAACAAGACCGACTTTGACTTTTTTGAACACGCCTACATTTACAATTACTTCGGGGGCGGGTATGACGAAGTCCGCCGCATCAATGCGCAATATGAAGTCGGTCCCGGCGTGGGGTATCACTTGCTCCGCCAGCCAAGATTTGCCGCCAACGTCGAAACCGGCCTTACCTACCAGCATCAGGACCGCGAGCTGGACGGCGAATTGGAGTCCATTTACGCACGGTTCGCTCAGGACATAACTTGGAAACTGGCGCCGAAAATCACCCTGACCCAGCGCTCAGCGTTGCTGGTGAGTCTCGAAGAAGTGGACGAACTGCAACTTCGGCTCGAGGGAAACCTTTCGTTCGGTTTGGTGCAGAATGTATCGCTAAATCTGACCGCCATCGAGCTCTACGATACCCGCCCGGTGGCGGGGGTTTCGCCCAATGAATTTCAGCTCCGCTCGGCCATCGGGCTCACCTTCTGAGGTTCGGGGGGATTGGTTCTTGACCCGGCTGGGTCGTCTCCTAGCATCACGCCGGTTTTGATCTGATGAAAGCCATTCTCGCGCTCGAAGACGGTTCCGTGTTCCAAGGTGCAGGATTCGGCGCGCAAGCGTCGTCCTGTGGTGAGGTCTGTTTTAACACCTCCATGACCGGGTATCAGGAAATCCTCACCGATCCTTCCTACAAGGCGCAGATTGTGACGATGACGTATCCGCTCATCGGCAATTACGGTGTCAACGAGCAGGACGTGGAATCATGGCAGACGCATGTCTCAGGCTTCGTGGTGCGTGAACTGTCTCCCATCGTCAGCAACTGGCGCTCCGATTCATCGTTGCACGAGTATCTCGCCAAGCATGGCATCCCCGGCATCCAAGGCGTGGATACCCGGGCCTTGACCAAGAAACTCCGTGTGCGCGGCGCCATGAATGGATTTCTCACCACCGAACCCATGTCCGCCGAAGCAGCGGTGGCCCGCGCCAAGGCTTGGCCCGGACTCGAAGGCGTGGATTACGTCAAAGAAGTCACGCACCAGCAGCCTTTCCTGTGGGACGCGGATGATTCCCGAAGCGCTCGCTTCAATCTCGTGCGCGGTAACGTGGTCCAAGACGCGCGCCAAGTCCGCGATCCATTGCCCCCGGCTGACATTCCGATCGTGGCGCTGGACTTCGGGATGAAATATAACATCGCACGCCAGCTGCGGCAGGAAGGTTTCAAGGTGCAAATCGTTCCCGCTACCACCACCGCGGCGGAAGTGCTCAAATACAAACCCGCGGGCATTTTCCTCTCCAACGGCCCAGGCGATCCGTCCGCGCTCAGCTACGTTGTCAGCACCGTCAACGATTTGCTCAGGTCCGGCATCCCCATGTTTGGCATTTGCCTTGGTCACCAGATTCTCGGTCAGGCTTTTGGCGGCAAGACTTTCAAACTTAAGTTTGGTCATCGTGGCGGCAACCAGCCCGTGAAAGATTTGAGTTCGGGCAAAGTCGAGATCACTTCACAGAATCACGGTTACGCGGTGGACCCCCAATCGCTCCCGAGCGACGTGCATGTGGACCGGGTCAATCTGAACGACCAGACCGTCGAGGGTTTGCGGCACAGGACCAGACCCGTGTTTTCCGTGCAATATCATCCCGAGGCTTCGCCCGGGCCGCACGATTCCGCGCCCTTGTTCCGGGAGTTTCGCGACCTCGTGGCTGCCAAGGGCTGATGCCATTTTTTCCCGGGCGATGCGGTTGGGCCGCTTTCTTGACAGCCCCCGGTTCGGCTCTATCTTCGCCTTGATTTGATGCAGAACGAACCATCAGCGGCAACGCCAGGGACTTCGGAAGCGGACCGAGCCCGTCTTGTTGAACTTAAAGCGTTTCAATCTGCCGGTCGTGGTTTTTGGTCCAACGTGTCTGACGCCGACTGGAGCGACTGGCGCTGGCAGCTCAAGCATCGCATCACCACACCCGAGCAACTCGGCCGGCTGATGCCGACGTTGACGCCCGGGGAGTTCGGTGGTGCCAAGCTGGCCAACCACAAGCTCGCCCTCGCCATCACTCCGTATTTCTTCAACCTGATTGACCCTGCGGACGAAAACTGCCCCATCCGTCGGCAGGTGATTCCGCGTGTTGAGGAAACCCACACCGCCCCATGGGAAATGAGCGACCCCTGCGGTGAAGATTCCCACTCGCCTGTGCCTGGCCTCGTGCATCGCTATCCTGACCGCGTGCTGTTTCTCGTCACGGACCGCTGCGCCGCGTATTGCCGCTACTGCACGCGCTCCCGGCTGGTGAGCAACGCCACCGGCTACGACTTTCATCCCGAGTTCGACAAGCAGATCGCTTACATCGCCGCGCATCCCGAGATCCGCGACGTGCTGTTGAGCGGCGGCGACCCGCTGTTGTTCAGTGATGACAAGCTCGAGCACCTCTTGGCCCGCCTGCGCGCCATTCCGCATGTCGAGTTCGTTCGCATCGGGACGCGCATCCCCATCTTCCTGCCCCAGCGCCTCACCGTCGAACTATGCGCCATGCTGAGGAAGTATCACCCGCTGTTCTTGAGCGTTCATTCCAACCACCCGCGCGAATTGACCACTGAAGTGCGTGCCGCGCTGGAACGCCTGGCGGACGCTGGCATTCCCCTCGGCAACCAATCGGTGTTGTTGCGGCACGTGAACGATGATCCGGTCATTGCAAAGGCGCACCTGCAAAAGCTGCTGCTGTGTCGTGTCCGGCCTTATTACCTTTACCAGTGCGATCTCATCGCAGGCTCAGCGCACCTCCGTGCCAGCGTGCGGGAAGGTTTGGAGATCATGGAACAACTGCGCGGTCACACCACAGGTTACGCGGTGCCGACCTTCGTGATTGATGCGCCCGGCGGCGGTGGCAAGGTCCCCGTGTCACCGGATTACTTGATTAATCGTAGCAGCGACCGCGTCCTCATCCGTAATTACGAGGGCAAGCTGTTCGAGTATCCTGAAGCCGGGGATGGCACCCCGCTGTTCGAGGCGCCGCGCGCCATTGAAGAGCCAGAGCTGGCTTGAGGCGGTGCCTGGGTGATTTCTGGGCCAAATATTTGGGTGAAAAAGTTGGCTACATCCCCCCAGCTTGTGGAACATTGCCACCATGAGCACGCCCGATACTCTCATCACGGCCAAGCCGGTATCCGTCGAGGAAATCCAGAAGGGCTGGCGTGACCTCCACCTCCGCGTCCAGCAACTCGAAATGAAACGCGAAGCCCTGGAGCAGGAGGGCAAAGCTCTGCGCTCGCTGCTGGAACGAGTCGTTGAGCACCGCCAAAAATCGCATTCCGAGCTGATCAACCTCCTCTCCGGCCTGGTCAGCAAGCTGCCCATCAATGACGTGGGTGTCGTTGTCTCCAAACTTGTTGAGCATAACTCGCATGTGGCCGAGGTCAGCGCCGCGCTTGCCAGGGGCAAGATTGAGGCGACGATGATTCAGCCGGCAGTCTTGCGCGTCTTGGACGACGCGAAGCGCAAGCTCGTCGCCGCGCTCGAGCCCACCGTTGAAGACCTCATCAAGCTCGACGCCCCGTTGCACGCGGCGTTGCTGCGCTCGTTCGTGAATAACCCCGAATCGTTCCACGAGCCTTCAGCCGTCCGGGCTGCGCGTGGCTTCGTCAAGGGACAGGTGCCGCGCGAGCGGATTGTGCGCGAATTCGGCCCCGAGGCGCTGGTGTTGTTTCAGGATGTCACCACCGATCCGAAGAACAACCCCCGTCCCAAGGCGGAGGATATCATGATGGCCTTTCCGCCCGACTTCGCGGGTGTGCTCAAGCAGAACGCATCCGTGGTTCCGGACAAACACAAGGAATTGCAGGCGTTGCATGATCGCGTGGTGGGCAGTCGTGACGGTTCAGGGAAAGCGCGTGCGCAAAGGGCGGCTTTCCTCCGGCTTTGTTTCATTCTCGAGCTGCTCCACTATTATGAGAATCAGAGCACCGAAACGCCCGATGTGGTGTTTGCCCAGCGCCTGCCTCCAATCATCGAGCAGCTCGCCGTGCCTCAGGGCCAGGAGGTGCCGGATGAAAAGATGTTGAAACACGCCGAGGCGTTGCTTGACTTCGTCATCAGCCAGGACCATCGCCTCTCGGTCATCAGCAACACCGGCAAGGCCGGTGGGCTGGCCAAGACGATTCGTTACCTGATGCGGTTCCGCTGCGAGAAGGATCCGGCGCAAAGCCCGCGGGTGTTGAACGAATTGATGCCCGAATTCATTCGTCATCTGGTCACGCCACCACCCAAGACCGAGGCGCAACAAAAGGCGATTGTCGCTGCCTTGCGCTTTATCGATCCGCTGTTGCAAAAACTCACGGCCAAGGGCCTGGCGGTTTCCGACAAGCTGGGCAAAGCCGATGGCGAAGCGCTCGGCAAGTTGCTGGCGAAAGAGTTGAACCTGGGCACGGTTGAGGAGGCGCCTAAAGCCGCTGCAGCCATGCCGCCCGAAACGGAGCGTCAACTGGCCTGGGACAAGGTGAAGAACCTCATCAACGACCGCGCTGATCCAACGGCCATCGCAGCGGGGATCCGGGAGCGGCTCCACGCGAAGTATGATTCAGACGAGATCAAGCATGGTTGGGTTTTGCTCACCGAGGCGGACCCGATGTTGTTCGTGCGCGTGTTCAGCCAGTTCCCTTATCTGCCTGACGGAAAAACCGACCCGATTGGAAAGCCGGTGCTGGAGGCATATGTGGTGCGGCTCACGCACGAGAAGTACGCCGCCACCTATAACAAAGTGCTCAACAGCTTGCGGAACATGTTCAAGGTAAAACCCGACAGCCCGGCGCTGGTCAACTTCGTGTCGCTGGCCAGGTGGGCTGATGCAGAGTGCGGTGCCAAGATCGCCGCTGATATCGGGATGCACTAGTCGCTTTGCGGGAGGCCGTCCTTATGCCAGACTGGACCCGCCATGCCGCGCGAGAGTCTTGAAGCCCGCCGTTCCCGTACCCAGCAAATCATTGCGGGGCTGCGACGCGCGTATCCGGACGCCCATTGCGAACTGACTTTCTCCAACCCGCTCGAACTGCTGGTCGCCACCATCCTCTCCGCGCAATGCACCGACAGGCAGGTGAACATCGTTACCACCGAGTTGTTCAGGAAGTATCGGACAGCGGCTGATTACGCCGCCGCCGCGCCCGAGCAACTCGAAGCCGATGTGCGCCGGATTGGGCTCTACAAAAACAAGGCGAAGAATATCCGCGCCTGTTGCCAGAAGCTCGTGGATCATCATGGCGGCGAGGTGCCACGCACGATGGATGGGTTGGTTGCGCTTGATGGCGTGGGGCGCAAGACCGCGAATGTGGTTCTGGGAAATGCCTTCGGCATCAACGTCGGCGTGGTGGTCGACACACATGTCGCCCGCTTGTCGCAGCGCCTCCGGCTGACCGGTGAGGAGAGTCCCGGGAAAATTGAACAGGCGTTGGTGAACTTGGTTCCCCAGTCGGAGTGGACGTTGTTTAGTCACTGGTTGATCTGGCACGGACGCCGTCGATGCTCCGCCCGCAAGCCGGACTGTGCCGGATGTGAAATTGTTGACCTGTGCCCCAGCCGGGGGGGTGGTTGAGTGCGCGGGCATCTTTGAAGCCGGATATGCAGGAGCCACCCTATCGCCACCAAACGCATCCAGCACCGCCGTCCAACACGGGATGCACGCACTGGCGTCTCCTGAATTCCGGGGCATGTGAGGCGGCGTTCAACATGGCTTTGGATGAGGCGTTGCTCGAATCGTGCGCCCAACTGGGGGGGCCGGTCCTGCGTTTCTACGGGTGGGCGCAGGCGGCCGCCACCTTTGGTTACTTCCAGCATTTCGCCGAGATTGAACATCTCACACCGTTGCGTCCGCTGGTGCGTCGCCCCACGGGCGGCGGGCTGGTCCCCCATGATGCGGACTGGACTTACAGCCTGGCGTTTCCGGTCACGCACGAATGGTATGCGCTGGCGGCGACCGAGAGTTATCAGCGGGTGCATGAGTGGATTGCTGCGGCGTTCAAGCGGATCGGTATTGTGGCTGAACTGGCAACTTGTTGCCGCAAACCAATGCCCGGCCAGTGCTTCGTTGGTTATGAAAAGTCCGACGTCCTATGGCTGGGACGAAAGATTGCCGGAGCCGCTCAACGGCGCACGAAGTTCGGCTTGCTGATTCAGGGCTCGGTGCAACCCCCGCCGTTGGATCTGGCCAAGGCGGAATGGCAGGCTGCAATGTGTGTTGCGGCGATCGGGCGGTGGTGTTCAGGGTGGGAGGAGGTTGCGGTGGCGGGGGATTTGCTTGCCCGGGCCGAAATGCTCGAAGGAGCCAAATACGCTACCCGCGAGTTCAACGAGCGGCGGTGAAGTGCTCTGAGGCATTTTCCATCAAAGGTTCGGCGGGACAGGCGGTTGCTCAGCCCCGTATGAACAGACTCGATATGCTGGGTATGCACTTGCGCTTGCTTATGACTCCATGGGGTTTAACTTCCGCCCGTCTGACACACGTGGCCGCCAGTCTCATTGCGCTGGTAGTGGGATTGGTCGCCGCGACCGCTCCCGCTGCCACCTTCCTTTACGAACCGTTCGACTACGCTGACGGCTCCCTCATCACCAACAGTGCCGGCGTCTGGACCACCCACA
>JAFMIZ010000017.1 GCA_017853715.1 Pedosphaera sp. | reverse complement strand
ATTCCTTCGAGCACCGGCGCGGCCAAGGCCGTGGGTCTGGTGCTGCCGGAAGTCAAAGGCAAGCTCACCGGCATGGCGTTCCGCGTTCCGACGCCGACCGTCTCCGTGGTCGACCTCACGGTCAAGACCACCAAGGACACAAGCTACGCCGAAATCTGCGCCGCGATGAAGAAGGCCAGCGAAACCTACATGAAGGGCATCCTCGGTTACACCGGCGACGAAGTTGTCAGCTCGGATTTCATCCACTGCGAACTGTCCTCGATCTTCGACGCCGGTTCCGGCATCGAGCTGAACAAGAATTTCTTCAAGCTCGTGAGCTGGTATGACAACGAATGGGGTTACAGCTGCCGCGTGGGCGATCTCATCAAGCTCATGCTCAAGAAGGGCCTGTAAGCCGAAGCAAAATCTCGAAGCGCAAACGGCGGACTGGTAACAGTCCGCCGTTTTTGCTGTCTACCTGAAACCTTGGGCGGCTTACTTCTTCTCCGTGTTGAATAGCTTCTTCGTCTTCTCCACCTTCGAACGCACCACCATCTGGCAATAGCCTTGGTTGGGGTTGTTACGGAAGTAATCCTGATGGTAGCTCTCGGCAGGATAGAATTTCTTGAGCGGCTCCATCTGCGTGACAATCGTGCGGCTCAACTCCTTTTGCGCTTCCTTCATGGACGTCTCCGCCGCCACCTTTTGCGCGTCATTATGGTAAAGAATGATCGAGCGATACTGCGTGCCGACGTCGTGGCCTTGGCGGTTGAGCGTGGTGGGGTCGTGAATCTGCCAGAAGGTTTCCAGCAGCTTGTCGAAGCTCGTTGCGGTCGGATCGAACTCAATCTGCACCACCTCGGCGTGACCGGTATCCCCGCCACAGATTTCCTTGTAGGTCGGGTTCTCGGTCTTGCCCGCTGCGTAACCACTCGTCACGGACCTAACACCCGGGAGCAGCTCGAAGCAGGCTTCGAGGCACCAGAAACATCCGCCACCCAGCGTGGCCAGTTCAGTCTTGTTCGTGTTCATATTGGAGGCAAAAGCACCGCCACCGCTGCCAGCCAGCAGACCGAGCGACAGGCATAGAATTGAGATCGGTTTCATGTTCTGCACGGGAATTCGTCGCCGAATCGCCACGCAACTTAACAGAGAAAATGGGTGCTACCAAATCCGCGCCCACAGGACTTTAAGATAACGTCCTTCCAGTGCGTTGGACATCACCGGGTGATCGTGCCCTGGGCCAGTTCGGTCAAAAATCTGGAGCCGTCGATTCAAGCGATGAACGGCGCGAATCACGAGGTTTTCAAACGCCTCCATCGAAACCAGCCCCGAGCAGGAGCACGTCACAAAAATGCCGCCCGGCTCGACCAACTGCGCCCCAAGACGGTTGATGTCCTCGTATTTCTGCCAGCCCAACCGTTGCTCCTCCGCATCACCAAAGACCAGCTTGGGCGGGTCGAGGACCACGGCATCCCAACATGCACCGTTCTGGTGCATCTGACGCATCCAGCCAAAGCCGTCAGCGTGGATCCACTTGATGCGATTTTGCTGGTTCAGATTTCCGTTGCGCCGCGCCTGGGCGATTGCGTGTTCGTCGAGATCCACCGCCGTCACTTCCGCAGGCTGGCCGAGCGTCGCTGCCGTCACGGCAAAACCGCCCGTATAACAGCACACATCCAGCACGCGGCGGCCTTGGACGAGCTTGGAGAACAACAGCCGATTCTCGCGCTGGTCACAGAAGAAACCGGTCTTGTGGCCCTTCGTAAAATCCACTTCGTAGCGCACGCCATATTCGCGCACGCGCACCTGCTTCGGCGGCGGCTCCGCCTGTCGCTTCACCGAGATGCCCTCGATGCGCGCGATGTGGTCGTCCACATTCACCACTTCGCGCTTTGTCCCAAGGCGGCTATGCAACGCGGCAAGCAACTGAGGCAGGCGTTGGTGGATGCCCAGGCTGTGCACCTCGACACTGAGCGTGTCCCCGTAGCGATCCACCGTGAGGCCGCTTAACCCATCCGCGTCGGAATTGACCACGCGGTAACAATCCATATTGGCGTCGAGCGTGAGGGTGTTAACCCGCCATTCCACCGCCCGCTGGATAGCCTTTTCAAAATGTTCTTCGCCTGCAGGTTGATCTCCGTGGGTCAGGATTCGCAACGGCACGCGCGCCTTGGGATTGTAAAGTCCTGACCCGAACACGCTGCCGTCCTTCTTGTAAACGGTGACCCATGAACCGGCTTTTGCCTCCGCCGCGGCGGCGCGAATCATGGCCGGATACACGGCGGGACTGAACGTAATCGTCTTTAACTGCACCCACGGACTGGACCACGTCTCGCTGCCTGGCGGTGGCGCGTCCTCACGGACAAAACGCGGCGCGGCCGGACGATGCGAGCGATGGGGGGGGAAAGCCATCTCAGCGATACGGTTGATGCAGTTCGACGGGCTTGGCCTTGGCGCGCAACTTCAGGTTGAGCATCTCGACCGCAAACGCGAACGCCATCGAGAAGTAAATGTAGCCCTTCGGAATGTGATGGCCGAGCGAATCGCCCACGAGCATGACGCCGATCAAGATGAGAAAGCTCAGCGCGAGCATCTTGAGCGTGGGATGCTTGTTCACGAAGTCGCTGATGGCACCCGCGAACGCCAGCATCACACCGAGCGCAATGATGACGGCCGTGACCATCACCCAAAGATCATTTGCCATGCCGACGGCGGTGATCACCGAGTCGAGTGAGAAGACGATGTCGAGCAACAGGATTTGGATGATCACGCTCTGAAATGACACCACCTTGAGGTTGCTGGTGGCATGCCCGTCGGCACCTTCCAGCTTTTCGTGGATCTCCATAACACTTTTGCCGATCAGGAATAGGCCGCCGCCCAACAAGATCAGGCTCTTGCCTGTGACGTCCGCTTTAAGGACGGGCAGCGTGAACAGCACTTTGGTGAGACTCATCACCCAGCTGATGCTACAAAGGAGAATGATGCGCGTGACCAGCGCCAGCATAAGGCCGGTTTGACGGGCTTTGGCCTGACGCTCCTTGGGCAGCTTGCTGGCCAGAATTGAGATGAAGATGACGTTGTCGATGCCGAGCACAATCTCGAGGGCAGTCAGCGTGAGCAGTGAGGGAATCCAGATTTCTGGTTGGTTGAACCATTCCATAGGGGCGCAATCATGCTAAACGCGTTGCCGTGGGCAAGCAGCAAAAGGGCGCGTAATTATAATTCAGCCGGGACGCTCAGGCCTTGTAATGCTTCAGCTTCCAGGGCCTGCGATATTCGCGCTCGTAGGAAATCGCCTTGCGGGCAGCGGAACTGGCCACGTCTTGCTTGGTGGCGTCCCACTCCACCGTGCTGCCGGTCTGGTAGGAAATATTGCCGAGGTGGCAGAGCATCGTGGTCTTGCCGTGGGACGCAATGTCAGAACGCGGCGTTTCGCGTGTCTTGATGCAATCGAGAAAGTTTTGCCAGTGTGTGTTTGGCCCGCGGACGGAATCACCGGGACCGGGATGCGCTTCTTCGTCATCATCCTTGGGAAACCAGCGCACCGCGCTGCGGTCCACGATGAGCGTCCCGCGTTCACCGATGAACTCGGAGCCATGATCTTTGCCGCCGTCCAAACCGTAATTGTTGGCCTGCCGCTGTTCCCATTGGAGCTGCCACTTCGGAAAGCGATACAAGGTCTGCATCGTGTCAGGAGTGGTCCGGTCGTCGTCCGCGATGAAAATCCCCCCCTCGCTGTGCACGCTGATGGGGTCAGATTCGTTCATCGCGAGCAACACTATGTCGATCATGTGTGCGCCCCAGTCGGCCATCTTGCCGCCGCCGGTCTCGAAGAACCAACGCCAGTTGTAGTGGCAACGGTTCAGCTGATAATCGAACTTCTTCACCGGACCCAACCAGAATTCCCAATCCAGTCCGGCAGGCACAGGCTGGGGCCTTTGGCGGCCAATCGGATTGGGCCGAGCCACGTTCCACGCGCGGCAAAGCTGGATCTTTCCCAGCTTGCCAGAACGCACAAAATCGATCGCCTGCTGAAAGTGCGGCACGCTGCGCTGCCATGCACCGATTTGGACCACGCGTTTGAAGTGCTTCGCCGCCGCCATCATCACCTTGGCCTCGACGAAGCTGTGTGATACTGGCTTTTCGCAATAGATGTCCTTGCCTGCCTCACACGCCGCGATGAGCGGAATGGCGTGCCAGTGATCGGGGGTGCTGATCACCACGGCATCAATGTCCTTGCGCTCCAGCACCTGACGGAAGTCGCTGTAAACTTTCGGCGCGCGCGCCTGGTTCCTCGCGACGCCCGCCGCCGCCTCGTTGGCGTGGGTTTGGTCCACATCACAAATGGCCGCGACCTCCACGCCGGGCAGTTCGAGAAATGAATTCAGGTTGGAACGCCCCATCCCGCCTGTGCCGATGGCCCCGAGCACAATCTTCTCATTGGCACCCATCGACTGCGCAAAGGCACGATGACCGAGCCCAGCAACGCCCGCTGCGGCCAGGGCTGCAGTCTTCAGAAAGTCGCGGCGAGAGCGTCCGCGGCTTCGTTCGAGTGGATTGGACATGGGCTTTGTTTCCGACTTGCTGCGGCAGGGAATTATTCGGGCGACTTCACTCGAAGTCGTAAACCAACACCTTCTTGCACAAGCGCTTGAACACCTTTTCCAAAAACTCCACGTGCAGCGGATGCGCTTGATACGCGTCTTGGGCCGCCTTATCCGCGAACACCACATTCAGCGCGACCTGATAGGATTGTTCCACGACGGGGCGATGGCTCCCCACCATTTTACCCGCGTGATAATGCAGCACGCCCGGGATGGCCTTCAGATATTGATGACAGCCCGCCAGCAATTCATCGGCGGCTTGGGGTTGCGCAGGATCAGTCCAGAAGATGACAACGTGTGAAAACATACCCGCGCAGTTTTCGCCTCATGCGCGACTCGCGCAAGCGCAAAGCTCGTCAGCGCTGATTGCGATCGAACGAGCGCGTGATGAGGCTGGCCCGCGCGGAACGTTTTGAGCGCCGCACCAGCAACAAAGCCATCACGATGGCTATCCACATGCATCCCAGTCCCAGAAGGAGCAGCCATTTGCGGGAGAGGATGCCGCCATCGCTGTCAGGCTCGCTGACTGCGGCAGATGCTTGAGCCGCCGGGGCAACACTTGCTTCGGCAGCGGGTGCAGCGGTGGGTGCAGCAGAATCAGCAACAGGAGGGTTGGTGGCCAGCTGCGCTTGGGTAGCCAAGGTTGCCTGCACAACTGCGGCCGGCTGAACGGCAGGGCGGGGGGCTGGCTGCACGGGCTGGATTTCCGGGACGGGGGTGGCTGGTGTCTCAACCGCAGGCGTCACCGGTTGCGGCGACACCACGAGCACGTTTGTTGTAGGTTGCGTGGGCTTGGGGCCGGAACCGATGATAATAGCCTTCTTCAGTTCAGGCGCGGGCTTGACCGCTGCCTTGGCCTTCAGTTCTTGGGGATCGGGCGTGAACGCGGGATACTCCAGCCACGGCGCGAAAGACACACTCTGGCCGATGAACTTGCCCATCTCGGATCGCAGCACGGTCACCAAGGGCATGCGCGTTTCGGATCCCTCCGCCCTCTTCGCCGCGTAGGCGGCGTTCAATTCCTGGTCGTAGGGCGTGCCGCTGATCGTTTGCGATGCATCGGAAAAAATCAGCACGGTAAGCCGGCGCGAATCTTTGACCACCCGTGTCAATTCCGGAACTACCGTGCTCAGCTTGGATTTTCCCCCGAATTTTTGCTCAGCCACAAACTTCGCGGTGCGACCAGCGATCAAATTGGATTGCCCCGTTTGCCAGGTCTGCAGCGGTGCGATGCCCGCGTTCAGCTTCTTGTCGAACGTCCACAGTCCAATCTGGTCTCCCTCCTTGAGTTGCCCGTTCACGCCGGAAACCACCAGTTCGCCGATAACGCCAGCAATCACCTTCGAGCGGTCGCCCAGCTTGTCCGACACGTCCACGACTAACAGCCAGCGCGCGGGTTGCAACTTGCGGGTGACTTCGTTGGTCGCTGCGACCAGCGGCAACGCACCCAGCCACAAGGTTGCAGCGACCAAGACGGCCGGCACAGCAGCGTGAATCCATCTTGCGCGAACAGAAGGGATGGGATCAGTGCCGCTGGTGGAAGCGTTTGCGTTCATTTCGATTGTGATGTTTGAGGGCTTCGGCGAGTTCCGCAAGGGTGGATTCCACCATACGAATGAAGTTCTCGCAGCTGGCCGCTGACGCACCGAAAGCAGTCACCGTCTCGCGCTCAGCCATGTCGTCGGTCACAACGAGCACTTCGCCGTAGGGTTGAAACCGCGCCGCCGCCCGTTCGATCAAGTCGTCCGCCGTCTGCCCGCTTGTGGAGAACAACACCTCCACTTCGGGAGTGGAATGTATTTTGGGTCCGACTCCGCGCGGCAACGCGCCATCGAAGAAAATGGTGATGGGTGTGCCCGTGGCGTCGCGATAGTGCGTGAGCCGTTCCACCAGCGCTTCCCGCGCGGCGGCAGAATGACGCGCCTGACCCGGCGCGAGCTCCGGCCAGCTGTGCAACAAACTGTATCCATCCACAAGCACGCGCACCAACGGCATCGGCGCAAACTGCGGCGAAGCCCCAACCTTGGCAAGCCCTCGTCCGATCAAATCGCCCCGCTTCTCCTCCTGAGCACACTTGCGCGAAGTGAAGTGGCGGCAACTTTGCCATCCAATCAGTTTACGCGAAGCCCGATGTGGGTTATGCTTCGGGCGTAAGGCAGCCATGAAACACTTGGCGACCATCTTCTTCGGGTTGTTCCTAAGTTCCATTGCGACGGCCCCGGCGTCGCAGGTGGGACGCATTAGCGTTGATGGCGCAATTGGCCCCGCGACGGCAAGTTACATCCACCGGGCAATACAAATTTCCGGCGAGCGCAACGACGAGTGCCTTGTCATTCAACTTGACACCCCCGGCGGACTGCTCGATTCCACCAAAGACATTGTCCAAAGCTTCTACGCATCGGAAGTGCCTGTGGTGGTCTATGTGGCGCCATCCGGAGCGAGCGCCGGCAGCGCGGGCTGCTTCATCACGCTCGCGGCGGACGTGGCGGCCATGGCACCCAACACCAGCATTGGCGCGGCACACCCGGTGGCCATCGGCGGGGCCGGAGACGCCGAGAAGCCCGACGATGTGATGAAGTCCAAGATGGAGAACTACGCAGTGAGCTTCATCGAATCCATCGCGCAAAAACGCGGCCGCAACGTGGAATGGGCGCGGGCTTCCGTGAAGGAAAGCGCCGCCATCACCGCTGAAGCCGCACTCGCAACGAACGCCATTGATCTGATTGCCGTGGACCTGCCCGAACTGCTGCAAAAGCTGGATGGTCGCAAGTTGGGCGACAACACGCTGAACACGGCGGAGGCAAAGGTGGTGAATATTCCGATGATTCTTCGGGAGAAAGTGTTTCAACGGCTGTGGCGGCCCGAGGTGATGTTCGTCCTCATGCTGATTGCGATCTACGGCATCATCGGTGAACTAAGCAACCCGGGCGCGATTCTGCCGGGAACGCTGGGGGCCGTGGCGCTGATTCTCGCGCTGTATATGTCTGCCATCCTGCCGGTGAATGTGGCCGGACTCGCACTCATCGGACTCGCGGTGATTCTGTTCGTCATAGACATCTTCGCGCCCACCCATGGTGTGCTCACGGGCGGCGGCATCCTCGCGTTGCTGCTGGGCGCACTCATGCTGTTCGACCGGGACAACCCGGCGTTCCGGCTGCCGCTAAGTTATATTTTGCCCGGCGTGATTCTGACGGCGTTGTTCTTTGTGTTTGTTGTGGGCAAGGGCTTGCGTGCCCAGTCGCTACCCGTAGCGGCAGGACGCGAAACGATGATCGGCAAGGCGGTGCCCGTCGAGAACGCCATCTCGGCCGACGCCGGAATGGTGTTCATCGAAGGCGAACTCTGGCGGGCAGTAGCGGAGGAACCCATCGAGAAAGGAAGCACGGTGGAAGTTGTCGCCGTGGAAGGATTGACGTTGAAAGTGAAACGAAAGGCATGAAGCGCGCAGCCCTTGGGGAGCGCCGAGTGTCGGCATATCAAGAGAAAGGAAAACCATGGACCTGATCACAAAACTGTTAAACCTGACCGCTTGGATCATTCCCGCGGTCATCATTGCCGGCATCGTGTTGCCGCAGATGATACGCATCCTGCGCGAATACGAGCGCGGGGTCATTTTCCGGCTTGGCAAACTGCTGGGCGCAAAAGGCCCGGGGCTCATCTTCCTGATTCCTGTGGTGGACCGCATGGTGAAGATGGATTTGCGCGTGGTGACCATTGACGTGGCGCGCCAGGAGGTCATGACTCGGGACAACGTTCCCGTGACAGTGGACGCGGTCCTGTATTTCCGGGTTGTTGACCCGACGGCAGCGGTTGTGAAAGTGGAAAACTTTTGGAAAGCCACCTCGTTGATTGCCCAGACCACTTTGCGGAGTGTGCTGGGCCAGGCCGAACTGGACGAATTACTTTCACAACGCGACAAGATCAATCACACCCTGCAGGAGATCATTGACCGACAGACCGACCCGTGGGGCATAAAGGTGACCGCCGTGGAGGTGAAGGACGTGGCATTGCCCGACAGCATGAAGCGCGCGATGGCCAAGCAAGCCGAGGCCGAGCGCGAACGCCGCGCGAAGATTGTTAACGCCGAGGGCGAATTCCAGGCTGCGGAGAAGATGGTGCAGGCCGCTGCACTGATCAGCAAAGAACCCATCGCGCTGCAATTGCGCTATCTCCAGACCATGCGCGAAATCTCCAGCGAGCATAACACGACGACTTTTGTGCCCATCCCGGTCGACCTGTTTGCGCCGTTCTTGAAGAAACAGTAGGGGCCGCATGGCATGTCGGAGCCAAGGGCGCTTTCACGTTGCGGCTGGTATTCGGCGGTTTCTGCATTAAGCTGCCCGCCGCAATATGGGCAAACAATTCGACACCGTTGAATCCGTCATCGCCGACATCCGGCGCGGGCGGATGGTGATTCTGGTGGACGACGCCGACCGCGAGAACGAGGGCGATGTCATCATGGCGGCGGAGTTTGTCACGCCCAAGGCCATCAACTTCATGGCGAAGCACGGCCGCGGCCTGATTTGTGTGCCCACCACTTCGGAGCGGCTCGCGCAATTGGGCATCGAACAGATGGTCAAACAAAACCGTGATTCGTTCAAAACGGATTTCCAGGTGAGCGTGGACGCCGCGAAGGGTGTATCCACGGGCATCAGCGCCGCCGACCGCGCGCACACCATTGCCGTAATGGCGGACCCGACCGCGGTGCCGAATGACCTGGTGCAACCGGGCCATGTGTTTCCGTTGCGGGCCAAAGCCGGCGGAGTGTTGCAACGCGCCGGGCATACGGAAGCCGCCGTTGATCTCGCGATGCTGGCGGGTTGCCGCCCGATGGCCGTCATCTGCGAAATCATGAACGACGACGGCACGATGGCGCGCCTGCCGCAGTTGCGACGTTTTGCGACGAAGCACAAGATCAAGATCGCGACCATCGCGGACCTGATTGAATACCGTCGCACGCGGGAGAAATTGGTGGAGCACATCGAGACCATCAAGATGCCCACGGACTACGGCGATTTTGATTTGCACCTCTACCGCTCGCGGATCGACGGCAATCATCACATGGCGTTGGTGCGTGGTGACGTGGCAGGCAAGAAAGACGTCCTGGTGCGCGTGCATAGCGAGTGTCTCACGGGCGATGTGTTCGGCTCGCGCCGGTGCGATTGCGGTCCGCAATTGCATCAGGCAATGAAGCAGATCGCCGAAGCCGGGCGTGGCGTTTTGGTTTACATGCGGCAGGAAGGGCGCGGCATCGGCCTGCCGGCAAAGATCAAAGCTTACAAGTTACAGGAAGGCGGACTCGACACCGTGCAGGCCAACGAGAAACTCGGCTTCCCGATGGACCTGCGTGAATACGGCTTGGGCGCGCAAATTCTGACGGATATTGGGTTGAAGAAAATCAAGCTGCTCACGAACAACCCGCGCAAGATCGTGGGTCTCGCGGGTTATGGCTTGGAAATCACTGAACAGGTTCCCATCAAGGTGAAGTCCAACCCGCACAATGAGCGCTATCTGGCAACGAAGCGGAAGAAGATGGGGCACTTGCTGTGATTTGCGATTTTGGATTTGCGTATTATGCTCAGCCTTGAAAGGGGCGCTGTTTTTGCCATCAAGCTCGCAAATCAAATGTCGTAAATCGTAAATATCCTTCGCCATGCTCAAGAAAATCGCCAAACCATCTGCCCGCGCCAAAGGCGCGACGTTTGCCATCGTGGCTTCCAAGTATAACGGCCGTTACGTGGACGCGATGTTGAAGGCGGCGCAACATGAACTGAAGAAAGCGGGCGCCAAAGTCCAAGTACTGCGGGTGCCTGGCGCGTTCGAGATCCCCGCAGCTGCCGCCGCGCTGGCCGCATGCAACCCGCAACCGGCAAAACGTACAGCCGCCATCATCTGTCTCGGGGTTATTTTTCAAGGCCAGACGAGCCATGCCGACCACATTGGCTGGGGCGTAACCCATGCACTGGCGGGGATCCAAGTGGAGCACAAGATTCCGGTGATTCACGGAGTGTTTGTGTTCACGAAGGAAGAACACGCCAAGGTTCGTTGCCTCGGCAAGACCCACAATCGCGGCACGGAAGCGGCGCACACCGCCCTCGAAATGGCGGCGGTAATGCGAAAGATTAGCGATTCAGAAAGCTGGCCCGGTTGACTTGCCCGCCCCCGGGGTGACTGTTACTTTCGCACTGCTCGCCTCAAGGCGATGTCCAAACCGAAGTATGAAACGCATCATTGCCCTCATTGCCATGATCGGCTCAGCAGCTCCGCTGTTGGCCGGTGATTTCACTGGAACTGTCACTCTCAAAGGCTCTCCGCCCCCGGAAAAGCCGATTGATCCGCTGAAGAGCGACCCGAGCTGCGGCAAACTGGTCACGGGCACCCCCACCACCACGCATTATGTCGTGGGACCCAAGGGTGAATTGGCCAACGCCATCGTCATTGTGAAGGGCGTGCCTGGCGCCAAATCCACCGGCGCGAGCGCCGCTCCGGTCATCGTGGACCAGAAGGCGTGCATTTATCATCCGCATGTTTTTGCAGTGCAGACCGGCCAAAAGATTACCGTCAAGAACTCCGATCCCGTCCTTCATAACGTCCACACCACCCCCACGGTGGCTGGGAACAAGGAATCGAACAATGCCCAGTTGGCGAATGGTGCAGACATCCATCTGTCCTTCGACAAAGCGGAGCAGTTCCTCCGCTTCAAGTGCGACGTGCATCCATGGATGTTTGCCTACGCGTGCGTGGTGGATCATCCTTACTTCGCGCTGACCGGTGCCGATGGCTCTTTCAAGATCAGCGGACTCCCTGCCGGCAAATACACGGTAGAGGTTTCACACCGCAAGGCGGGCACGGTCTCGCAGGAAGTGGAAATCACCGACGCGGGCGGCAAGGCGGACTTCTCCCTTGAGGCGAAGTAATTCGTTTTGGATCTCAGCCGCTGCGGTGATGCACCATCGCAGCGGCTTCTTTTTTACCAGGTTTCAAATGCTCAAATCTCCATATAGCCACGGTTTGCACTGGTTTGCCATCCTGGTAGCGCTTTGCGCGCTGGGGCTGATCGGCATGGGTGGATTGGTCACCAGTCACGGTGTGGGAATGGCGGTGCCCGATTGGCCGACGAGCTATGGCTACAACATGTTCGCGCTGCCAATCTCGATGTGGCTGACCGGGGGCGTGTTTCACGAGCACACGCATCGGCTTTGGGCGTCTGCGCTGGGCGTGTTGGTGATCGCGCTGACGCGCTGGATTGGCGGACGTCAATCGCGTCTACCGTTGGCGATCATCGGGGGGGTGGAGGTCGTTGCGGGCCAGGCACTGATCTTGTTGGGCGGCGAGTGGAAAGGGGCGGGGCATTTTCTTTCGGGCATCGGCGGGGTGGTTTTGCTGGCCGCGCTGGTTTGGGCGCCTAATGAGCGGTCTAGTCGTCCGCTCCCCACACTGGCATGGCTCGCCTTCTGGGGCGTGCAACTGCAAGGGTTGCTGGGTGGATTAAGAGTGGTGCTGGATGCACACCTCTTCGCTGGAACGCGATTGGGCGTGTGGTTTGGCGTGTTTCATGGCTGTCTGGCGCAAGCCTTCCTGGTCTTGGTGGTGGTCATTGCGGTGATGAGCAGTCGCTGGTGGGTGGAACGTGCCACGGCAGCGCCGGGAACTGCGCGGAGCAAAGTGCTGCTGTTCACAACCGGCCTGATTTTCCTGCAACTCATCATTGGGGCGACCATGCGGCACCAGCATGCTGGGTTGGCCATTCCGGATTTCCCGAAAGCTTACGGCGCGTGGTGGCCGGACCTGAGCGAATCGGCCGTGACTCAATACAATGCCAACCGGGTCGAGCTTTCCGCGCATAATCCCATTACTGCTTTCCAAATTGGGCTGCAAATGGTCCATCGCCTAGTAGCATTAACGATAGCGATGTTGGTTGGAGCCTGTCTTTGGCGAGCCAAGGGGGCATTGCGAAGGCTTTGCTCCGCTTGGTTCATTCTCATCATAATCCAAGCCGGGCTAGGCATGTGGACAATCTGGTCAAATAAGGCGGCAGATGTGGCTACGCTTCACGTGATTACCGGTGCACTGTCTTTGGTGACGGGCGCCGTCATTTGCCTGATTTCAGGCAAACTCTCCCCTACGAGAGATTGATCACTCTGCCATTCCCGTATCGAAAAGGACGGCCAAACATACGCGTCAGTTGGCAAAGCCGGGTGGTTGTCTGAATTCGCCAAGCGCTCGAAGTCTCCCAAGACAAATCTCGATTATTACGTTTTTCTTACCCAAATTCTATGATTCCGTTTGCGGTAACGATAATCCAAAGAGCCGGGTAGGCTAGGACGGGCTGCTGGATTGTGGCGAGTTCCAGATTGTCACTGCTCAATATGTTCGCCGCGCAGACGTGGGTAATCAGGGTCAGCAGTTGGATGCCACCAGCGCGCGGCGATTTCGCCGCATCCGGCAACGATGAAACGGCATCCAAGGCCAGCAGTGCCAAACTCTGGCAGCCAACCACCAAGCATAGATCTGCTGAATCAGCAAAGGCCGCTCCGGGACCGAATCGTACAGGTTTGGTGAGTGCCCTCATTTGACCGTGGGGAGTCAGCGTGAGTTGTGTGACGCATGGCCGACGGCTCCGCAACAATGTCGTCACACCACATGGTCAGACTGTCTTCTAATGCCTCGCATGAACCAACGTTGTTACTTCCGTTGTTGCGGAGCACCACAATTTTTGGCATTTGATGCCCTCCTTTTTCGGCTCGTGGCCGGAGAGGAACTGAACTCTGTCGTCCATCGAATGAAGGCGTCCTATTCGTCGCTCGCAAACACAGCCACCGTTGAGAAGGGCTGGGTCGCGGTTATTTGTGACCTGACCAAAGCCAGGCTCACGCTGCTCGTATTGTTGACGACATTGGTGGGTTTCTACTTGGGAACCACAGGCGCAACGAACTATCTGCTCATGCTCCACGCCGTGCTGGGCACGGCTTTGCTGGCCAGCGGAGCCGCGGCACTGAACCAACTTTTGGAGCGCGATTTCGACGCGCGCATGCGGCGGACTCAAAGTCGCCCGCTTCCCGCGGGCCGGCTCTCACCAGAAGTGGTTTTGCTGTTCGGCGGATTGAGCTCCGTCGCGGGATTGGTTTATCTCGCAATGGCGGTAAATCTCCTCACGGCCGTGCTGGGTGCGGTCACGCTGCTCACCTACCTGTTCATCTACACTCCGCTCAAGCGTGTGACGTGGCTGAACACCGCCGTGGGCGCGATCCCCGGGGCGATCCCTCCGCTGATGGGCTGGACCGCCGCGCGCGGCGAAATGAGCCCTGAAGGCTGGGCGTTGTTTGGTATTCTGGCGCTCTGGCAGATGCCGCACTTCTTCGCCATCGCTTGGATTTACCGCGACGAATACGCCAAGGCTGGCTTCGTCATGTTGCCCGCCGTGGACGCCGACGGCTCGCGCACGGGCCAGCAGTCGGTTGGGCACACGTTGTTGCTGTTGCCCTTGAGCGTGCTGCCCTTCCTCTTCAAGGTGGCTGGACCGGTTTATCTGACCGGGGCCATAATGTTAGGGGCCGCTTATCTGTGGTGCGCGTTCAATTTCTCGCGCCAGCTCACGTTGCGCTCCGCAAAACAGTTGTTTTTCAGTTCGATCATCTACCTGCCGCTGCTGTTGATCCTGTTGGTAGCAGACAAGGCGAAGTAACCATCACGCACGGAACGACCGACAACCAAATTTAGCCATGGCATCAAGTAACGCCGCGACGCACTCGCACGCTCACGACCACGCCCACGCGCATGATGATCATCACGCGCCGACGGGCTTCTGGACGAATTACATTTTCTCCACCGACCACAAAGTCGTTGGCATCCAATACGGCGTGACGGCGCTGTTCTTCATGCTGTTCGGCTTCGGCCTGATGATGATGATGCGCTGGCAGATCGCCCATCCCGGCGAAGCCTTGCCGGTGCTGGGACCGCTCCTCGAAAAGCTGCTCGGCAGCAACATGGCCGGCAAGGGCATCATTTCGCCGGACCTCTACAACTCGTTCGGCGCGATGCACGGCACGATCATGGTGTTTTTGGCGATTGTGCCGCTCGCGACAGGCGCATTCGGCAACTACCTCGTCCCGATTCAAATCGGTGCGATCGACATGGCTTTTCCCAAGCTGAACATGGCCAGCTTCCAACTCTACTTCTGGGGCGGTGTGGTCATGTTCACAAGCTTCTTCGTGCCGGGCGGCGCCGCACAAGCCGGCTGGACTTCCTACCCTCCGCTGGCAAATGCAATTCCCACCGATGGTCAGACTTACTGGCTCATCGGCATGGTGTTCTTGATCAGCTCGTCGCTGCTGGGCTCGGCAAACATCATCGCGACCATCATCCAGTTGCGCGCGCCAGGCATGACGTGGATGCGGATGCCATTCTTTGTGTGGTCTCAGTTCGTTGCGGCGTTCCTGTTGTTGCTCGCGTTCCCGCCGCTCGAAGCCGCCGGTGTGATGCAGCTCATGGATAAAGTTTTTGGCACGAGCTTCTTCCTCCCTACCGGCCTTGCGGTGGGCGGTGATTTGGCGAACATCTCCGGCGGCGGCAGCCCGTTGCTGTGGCAGCACTTGTTCTGGTTCCTCGCGCATCCTGAGGTTTACGTTCTGATTCTCCCCGCCCTTGGGATCATTTCGGAAATCATCGCCTGCAACACCCGCAAGCCGCTGTGGGGTTACAAGACGCTGGTTTACTCGGCGCTCATGCTCGGCTTCATCTCTTTCATCGTTTGGGCACATCACATGTATATGACGGGGATGAGCACCAAGATCGCCACATTCTTCCAGACCACGACGATGATCATCTCGATTCCGTCCGTGATCATCCTGACGTGCCTGCTGCTCTCGCTGTGGGGCGGCTCGATTCGTTTCAATACACCCATGCTGTTCGCCACGGCGTTCCTGCCGATGTTCGCCATCGGCGGTTTGACGGGCCTGCCGCTCGGTTTCAATTACTCCGACATCCATCTGCACGATACCTATTACGTGATTGGCCACTTCCACTACGTCGTGGCGCCGGGAACCATCTTCGCGTTGTTCGCGGGGATTTACTTCTGGTTCCCCAAAGTCACCGGACGCCACATGAATGAGTTCTGGGGCAAGGTTCATTTCTGGGGCTCGCTCGTATTCATGAACGTCATCTTCATGCCGATGTTCTCGCAAGGCATGGGCGGCATGCTCCGCCGCATGTCGGACGGCGGCATCAATTACCTGCTCCGCCCCGAGTTGCTCTACATGAACAAGGTCATCCTTTATGGCGCCATCGGTCTCGCGCTGGCGCAGATTCCGTTCATCATTAATTTCTTCCAGAGCATCAGCGGCGGCAAGAAGGTGACTTCCGACAATCCTTGGGAAGCCACCACCCTCGACTGGCAAACACCCACGCCTCCCGGACACGGCAACTTTGATCGCCCCATGGAAGTATTCCGCGGCCCGTATGAATACAGCGTGCCCGGTCACCAGACGGATTTCACCCCTCAGAACGAGAAGCCCAAAGCCTGATCCACATGCAGATTCCCTATACCTCGAAACCGCGCCCGGACACGGGCCTTTACAACGCCAAGGTCGGCCTGTGGCTGTTCCTGGCGTCGGAAGTGATGTTGTTCGGCGGCTTGTTCTCCGCCTACATTCTCCTGCGCACCGGACATGAAGGCCCTTGGCCGCGCGGCTGGCTGAGCGTGCCGATCGGCACCTTCAACACCATGGTGCTTATCTCCTCGAGCATCAGCGCCACGATGGCTTGGGCGGCCTGCAAAATGGGCCAGTTCAACCGGTTCAAAATGTTCCACGGCATCACGTTGTTGCTGGCGATTCTCTTCTTGGGCGTGAAGTCCTTCGAGTACCGCGACAAGCTCACGCACTACTGGGTGGAGACCAAGTCGGGCGTCGTCGCTGACGGCCATCTCGTGAAGAAGACAGACACCGAAGTGGTCTTGCACGGTGTGAGAACCTCCGACGCGGCAGTGCTCTACGACCGGACAAGCGCCGATTACAAGAAACTGCACCACGAGGAAATCACCATCCCCACCGCAGACATCAAGAAGATCAGCAACTACCAGCCTAAGCTGAACATCTACCTCAGCCTCTACTGGTGCATCACTGGTCTGCATGCGCTGCACTTGATCGGCGGCATCCTGGTGTTCGGCTACCTCTGGGGCCCGGGCAGCAGCATGTGGAACCGCGATCGCGAACGTTTCACCAACCGCATCGAAATCGCCGGTCTTTACTGGCACTTTGTTGACCTCGTTTGGGTCTTTGTGTTCCCCGTGTTATATCTGTTCTAGGCTTATGAGTGACTCCACCGTTGACTTGAATGTGCGCCGTTACGTGATGGTGTCCGTTACCATCGCCGTCGCAGCTCTGCTGGTAGTCGGCATTTCCTTGATGGATTTCGGCAACCATCGCATCAACATCGGCCTCTCGCTTGTAGTCATTGCGGTGCAGGCGGCGTTGGTGCTGGGGTTCATGATGCATCTGTTCTCGGAAAAGAAGCTCATCTATTCCGTGCTCGGGTTCACCGGGTTCTTTCTGGTGTTCCTGATGTTTCTCATCCTCTGGGCCTACGGCGAAGTGCCGGACCGCGCCCGGACACAACACGTGACCAAACCGGTCGCTGAACAATCCACTCCTCACTGATTATGTCCCTGAAAGCCTTTCACATCTTTTTCGTCTCGCTCGCGAGCCTGATGACGCTGGGTTGTGGCATCTGGGCGTTGAAGACCTATTCCTCGCCCACGCCGGAAGCCTGGCAGCTCTGGTTCGGCATCGGCTCCTTGGTGATCTCTGTGGGCCTCATGATTTACGGTCGCAGCTTCATCAAGAAGACGAAAGGCCTGAGCTACCTATGAAGCTGCGTAACCTGCTCACCCTGTTTCTGGCAGCGTTGCTCCTGCATTCTGCTCCGACCGCGCTGGCCTGCTCGGCGTGCTATGGCAAATCGGACTCCGCCCTCGCCCAAGGCATGAACAACGGCATCTTCGTGCTGCTCGGCTTCATCGGCCTGATCCTGTTGGGCGTGAGTGCTTTCTTTGTGTTTATCCTTCGCCGCGCCGCGCGTGTGCAGGCGCAATCCCAGACCGTTCCCAACGCCAACTGATTTTTGACCATGATGGAATTCTTCTACAAAATACTCGGCCTGCCAGAAGTGGCCTCCACCCACGGGCACAAGGTGGACGAGTTCATCGTTTACATCCACTGGCTGATGATCGCGCTGTTCTTCGGCTGGCTGGTGTATTTCGTTTACACGCTCTACAAGTTCAATGCCCGCCGCACCAAAAAAGCCAACTACTTTGGCGTGCGCAATCACTTCTCCACCTACATTGAACTGGCGGTGGTTGGGTTTGAGACGATCCTGCTTTTGTTCCTCGCCGTGCCGTTGTGGGGTGAAGTCGTCGGCAAACTCCCCAAGGAAAGCGACTCCACAGTGATCCAAGTCGTAGCGCAGCAATTTGCTTGGAATGCCCGCTATGGCGGACCGGACGGAAAGTTCGGCGCACAGGACATGGAATTCGTGAACAACGATAACCTGTTCGGCATCGATCCCGCGGATACCGCCGGCAAGGACGACGTTCAGGTGCTGAATGAAATCCATGTCCCCGTGGACAAGCCCGTGCTGTGTTACGTCAGCTCCAAGGACGTGATCCATTCGTTCCGTGTCCGCGAAATGCGCGCCACCCAAGACGCCATCCCCGGCATGCGGATCCCCCTGTGGTTCGTGCCCAACAAGACCGGCACGTTCCAAATCTTTTGCGCCCAGCTCTGCGGCGGTGGTCATGCGCAGATGGCTGGTGGCCGCCTCGTGGTCGAAAGCCAGGAAGACTTCAAGAGGTGGCAAGCCTCCAAGTCGGGCGCCACTCTGAATTTCGAGTAGCCCTCGAACGACTCTCTCAACCGCGCCTTCACCGGGCGCGGTTTTTTTCTGCCTGATTGAATCCAACCCGGCGGGTTGCTAGGGTGATGCCTCGTGAAGAATTCATTCTTCCTTTTCGTGGGCGCCTTGGGGCTTGTTACCTTGGCCACGTCCTGCCACCCCCCGGCCAACCCTTCCAGCTTTTCTGGCACCATCGAAGTGGACGAAGTCCGCCTCGCCCCCCGCTCCGGCGGACGCGTGGGCGCTTTGCTGGCCAACGAAGGCGAGGCCCTGACAAATCGACAATGCATTGTCATTTTGGAGGCGCCTGAACTCGTCGCCCGACGCGAGGTCATGGCCGCACAGTTGGCCGAACTTGAAGCAGGCCCTCGCCCCGGCGAAATCGACGCCGCCAAAGCCGAATGGGAAGCTCAGGTGGCGCAACTGGACCTTGCCCGCGTGGAGGCCAAGCGAGCCGATGAGCTGTTCACTGACCGGGCCGTCTCAGCCACCGAGCGTGACCGTGCGCGCGCTTCCCTCGATACTCTGGAAAGGGCCGCCGCCTCGGCTAAGAGTCGTTACAACTTACTTGTCATCGGCACCCGCCCCGAACGCATTGCCGGCGCGCGGGCGCAACTTGCTGAATTGGAAGCCCACCTCGCAGAACTCAACCTCGTTGCTCCCACTAACTCCGTCCTCGAAACCATGAGCGTCAAAGTGGGAGACGTGGTCGCGCCCAACCGTGAGGTAGCGACATTGCTGCTGACGGATCATCTGTGGGTGCGCGTCTTCATTCCGGAACCCATGCTGGGCCACGTGAAGCTGGGCGATAGCGCCACCGTTCGCGTGGATGCTTTTGCCAACCGCAGTTTCAAGGGCACCATCGAGCAAATCGCCCGCGCCGCCGAGTTTACCCCGCGAAACGTGCAAACCACCGAAGAACGGGTGAAACAAGTCTTCGGCGTCAAAGTCCGCCTGGATAATACGGACGGCGACCTCCGCGCCGGCATGGCGGCGGATGTAACGTTCGGTAGGTGACCGCACTCATGATCGAAGTCCAAAACCTCACCAAGCGATTCGGCAACTTCACGGCCGTGGATGGCGCGAGCTTTTCGGTGGGCAAGGGCGCAATCTTTGGGTTTCTCGGGCCGAACGGTTCCGGCAAATCCACGGTGATCCGGATGTTGTGCGGCATCCTGTCGCCCAGCGGAGGCAAGGCAAGCATCGGCGGACACGATGTGGTGGCGGACTCCGACCAGCTCAAGGGCACCATCGGTTACATGTCCCAGAAGTTCTCGCTCTACGACGAACTGACCGTGACGGAGAACCTTTTGTTTTACGGCCGCCTCTACGGAATCAAGGGGGAAACGCTGCGGCAGCGCATGGATGAATTGATCTCCCTGACCCATCTCGCGCCGTATGTCGGGCGCCGGGCAGCGCTGCTCTCCGGCGGATGGCGTCAACGGCTCGCGATGGCGTGCTGCTTGATGCACAAGCCGGCCGTGCTGTTTCTCGACGAACCGACGGCGGGCATCGATCCGGTGGCGCGACGGGAGCTGTGGGATTTGTTGTTCGAGTTCTCCAGCCAGGGCATCACGCTGTTTGTCACCACCCATTACATGGACGAAGCCGAGCGCTGCTCGCACGTTGGTTATATCTATCTTTCCAAGCTCATCGTCTGCGGGGAGCCGGATCACTTGAAACAGTTGCCGGAAGTGAATCCAGCAGGAGCGCGGCGCCTTGATGTTACGTGTGATCACGTCACGGTGGGTCTGCAGGCGGTGCGCCGGCTGCCGGGGGTGCGCAGCGCGACGGTGTTTGGCCAATCCATGCATTTATTGGTCGAGCAGCGCATCACGGAGCAGCAGATTCATGAGCAGCTTGCCAAGGTGAGCATCCAACAGGCGGACATCCGACCCATTGCACCGTCGTTGGAGGATGTGTTTGTGACGCTGACGGCGGAGCAGCTGGAGGGCGTCCGCCCATGAAATTGTTCCGCGGCTACACGGCGATTCTCCTCAAGGAATTCACGACGATGTTTCGTGATCCGACGACCCTGTTCTTCATGTTCTTCCCCCCAGTCGTACAGATCATCGCGTTTGGCTACGCGCTGGACAATGACGTGAAGCACATGGCGACGGTGCTGTTGAATGAAGATCGCACCGTCGAAAGCCGCCAGTTGGTGGAGAAGTTTGCGAATACCGGTTCCTTCCGCATCATCGGCGAGGTGCGGAGCGTGGGGGATTTGGAGGCCGCGATCCGCCAGGGCAAAGCTTACGTTGGGTTGCAAATTCCGCCGGACTTCACGCGCAACCTGCGCGCCGGGCGCAACGCCCAGGTGCAGGTGCTGATCGACGGCTCCAGCTCAACCATTGCATTACAGGCGCTCCAAACGTCCATGGGCATTGCCATGCGTGAGTCGTTGGTCATGCTCGGCGCAGCCACCGGTCAACGCGAGCAACCGGTCGAGGTGCGGCCGCAGGTGCTCTACAATCCCTCGATGAAAAGCGCGAACTTCTTCGTGCCGGGCGTGATGGGACTGGCGCTGCAGATCGCCACCGTCTTCGCCACGGCGCTGGCGCTGGTGCGTGAACGAGAGAAAGGCACGCTGGAAAACCTGCTGGTCGCACCTTTGTCGCGCTCCGGACTGATGCTCGGGAAACTCACGCCGTATCTGCTGATGTCCATGACGATGGCCACGCTGATCTTCCTCGTGGCACGCTGGGTGTTTCAGATTCCCATTCGCGGCGACCTCTCCGCACTCTTCCTGGCAACGTTCCTGTTCGTGTTCGCATTGCTGAGCATCGGCCTGCTGATTTCCACCCGGGCACAGAATCACATGCAGGCGCTGCAGATGACGATGGCCTTGATTCTGCCGTCGGTGTTCTTTTCGGGCTTTCTGTTTCCGCGGGAGACGATGCCGCAATTTTTCTACTGGATCAGCACGGTCATACCGGCGACCTACTTCATTGAGCTGATGCGGGCAACGATGCTGCGCGGGGCGACCATTGCAGACTATTGGCATTACTACGTCATCCTTGCCGGGATGGGTGTGGGCGTCTTTGCCATGGCCGCGGCGCGATTCCGCACCAAGCTGTCATGACCAGAACCTCTGGATGCCTTCACGGCAGCAGATTTCTTCGGCTCAAGGCTCCTCCACCTTTGACACCAGCGGGGAAAAAAGGACACTGGCGCGCCATGCAACGGTTGTGTTACGCCCTCTGCCTGCTCGCGTTGACTCTTCACGCGGGCTGCGGCAGGCGTGAAACCCGCGTTGAGTATGGCAACCGCGAGCAGATCCTCTTCAAGGGCAACGGCGCGGAGCCGGCTGAACTCGACCCGCAAATTGTCACCGGCGTCACCGAGCACCACACGATCATGGCTTTCCTCGAAGGTTTGGTGACCGAGGACCCGGTGGATTTGCATCCGGTCCCGGGCGTGGCCGAGCGTTGGGATGTTTCGGAGGACGGGCGCGTGTACACCTTTCACCTGCGCAAAGACGCGAAATGGTCCAATGGTGATCCCGTGACCGCGCAGGACTTCTGGGAATCCTACCGGCGCATCCTGACGCCGACCCTCGCTTCAGAGTATGCCTACATGCATTTCGTGGTGACCAATGCGGAGGCGTTCAACCAGGGGAGGATCACCGACTTCGATCAAGTTGGTTACAAGGTCCTCGGCGATCACACCTTTCAAATCAGGCTCGCCAGCCCGACGCCGTATTTTCTGTCGTTGCTGAACCACACTTCATGGTTTCCCGTTCACCTGCCCACGGTGCGCAAACACGGCCTGCCCTACGTGCGCGGCAACAAGTGGACCCGGCCCGGTCACCACGTCGGCAACGGGCCATTCGTGCTGGATGAATGGAGGGTCAACACGGTGATTGTCGCCAAGAAAAGCCCCACCTACTGGGGCCGCGACACCGTGCGGTTGAACGAAATCCGGTTTTACCCCATCGACAGTGCGGACACCGAGGAACGCGCGTTTCGTTCCGGCCAACTCCACGTCACCGAGACCCTGCCTTTGTCGAAGATAGAAGTTTATCGGAACCGTCAGCCTGAGGTGCTGCGGGTTGACCCCTATCTCGGTGTTTATTTCTACCGCCTTAACGTCACCAAGCCGCCGCTCAACGACAAGCGTGTGCGGCAAGCGCTGTCAGCGGCCATGGATCGCACAGCGCTCGTCGAGAAGGTTGCGCGTGGCGGACAGAGGCCCGCCTATCATTTCACTCCGCCCGGCACGGCGGGCTATTATTCGCGCGCGAAGGTCAGCGGTGATCTCGCTGCCGCCAGGAAATTGCTCGCCGAGGCAGGATATCCCGAGGGCAAGGGATTCCCCAAAGTGGAGTTGCTGTTCAACACGTCGGAGGCGCATCGCGCGATTGCGGAAGCCATCCAGCAGATGTGGAAGGTCAACCTCGGCGTCGAGGTCCAATTGGTGAACCAGGAGTGGAAGGTCTATCTCGATTCGCAACACGCGCTGAACTACCAAATCTGCCGCGCGGCCTGGATTGCGGATTATGTGGACCCGAATTCGTTCCTCGACATGTTCCTGACCGGTGGCGGCAACAACGACACCGGTTGGTCCAACGCGGAATATGACGGCTTGATCGCGGCCGCCTCACGCGAAGCGCATCCGGCGAAGCGAATGGAAATCTTCCAGCGCGCCGAGGCGTTGCTGCTTGATGAGATGCCGGTCATCCCGATTTATTTCTACACCCGCGTGAATCTGCGGCGGCCAGAGGCCAAGGGCTGGCATCCGAACATTCTGGACAGCCATCCCTACAAATACGTTTACCTGGAGGATTCCCCGGGGGGCACCAAAGCCAGCGCCACTGCGGGGACGGGTCATTGAGCCATGTTGCGCTTCATCGCAAAACGATTGCTGGAAACGATCCCCGTGCTTTTGATCGTGGCCACCCTGACGTTCTTCATGATGAAGCTGGCGCCCGGCGGCCCGTTCGATACCGACAAGGCCACCACGCCGGAGATCAAGGCGCAGTTGGAGGCGCAGTATGGTCTCAACCAGCCGGTGCATGAGCAGTATTTCAACTATCTCGGCCAGCTGGTGCGCGGTGACTTGGGGCCTTCCTTCAAATATGCCGGATGGTCAGTGGGGGAATTGTTGTGGAGCGCATTTCCGGTTTCGCTGGAACTGGGCTGCTACGCACTGGCCATTGCCCTCACCGTGGGGACCCTCGCCGGCATCGTCGCCTCGCTGCGCAAGAACACCGTCACCGACTACGTGCCAATGATGTTTGCCACGCTGGGCATCTGCCTTCCGACGTTCGTCACCGGGCCGCTGCTGATCATGGTTTTTGGCATCATGCTCGGCTGGTTCAACCCGTCCGGTTGGGATTTTGCAAGCGACCGGGTGTTGCCTGCCATCACGCTGGGGCTTTATTACACCGCTTACGTGGCGCGCCTTTCCCGGGCCGGCATGCTGGAGGTGTTCAACCAAGATTACATCCGCACGGCGCGGGCCAAGGGTGTCTCGAAATGGCGGATCATCTGGCGCCATTCCCTGCGTGGCGGATTGCTGTCGGTGGTGACGTTCATCGGTCCCGCGATTGCGGGTTTGGTGACTGGCTCCTTGGTGGTTGAAACCATTTTCCACATTCCGGGCTTGGGCCGCTTCTTCGTCATGGCCGGCTTCAATCGCGATTACACCATGGTGATGGGCACCGTGCTGTTCTACGCCACCCTGATCATCTTGATGAACCTGCTCGTGGACATCGTGCAAGTGTGGCTTAACCCGAAACTCCGCTTTGAATAGCATGGCCGCCCCCGCTCAACCTGTTGCCATCACCGGCGCCGAGGAGCTGGAAGCGGGACATTCCCTTTGGCAGGACGCGTGGCTGCGGCTGCGCAAAAACAAGCTGGCCGTGGGCGGGGGTGTTTTCATTCTCGTGCTGGCGCTGGCCTCATTCCTGTCGCCCCTGATTGCCCCGCATTCCTACGACACTCAGAATCTGGCGTTGGGGGCCACATCGCCGAGCGGGCAGCACTGGCTGGGCACGGATGATTTGGGGCGTGATCTGCTTTCGCGCATTCTTTACGGCGGACGCATCTCGCTGTCGGTGGGCTTGGCGGCTACGTTGGTGGCGGTGGTTATTGGCGTGCTTTACGGCACCATCTCCGGCTATTTCGGGGGCCGCGTGGATGTGCTGATGATGCGTATCGTGGACATCCTCTTTTCGCTGCCATTCATCATCTTCGTGATCCTTCTGATGGTCATCTACGGCAGGAACATCTATCTGCTGTTCCTGGCCATTGGCGCCGTGGAATGGCTCGACATGTCCCGCATTGTTCGTGGACAAGTCCTGTCGCTCAAGAAGCAGGAGTTCATCGAGGCCGCTCAGGCGCTGGGATTGCGCAGGCGCCGTATCATCCTGCGCCACATGATTCCCAATGTGCTCGGCATCGTCATCATCTACGGCACGTTGATCGTCCCGCGCGTGATGTTGACCGAGGCGTTCCTCAGCTTCCTCGGCTTTGGCGTGCAGCCGCCGATGAGTTCGTGGGGCACGCTGATCAGTGAGGGCGCACGCAGCATGGAAGAGTTTCCGTGGTTGCTCATTTTTCCGGGGCTGGCCTTTTCATCCACCCTGTTCTCTCTCAACTTTGTTGGCGACGGCTTGCGCGATGCCCTCGATGTCCGCGCTTCAAAGGATTAAATGCCACTGCTCGAAGTCAATGACCTCCAGACCAGCTTTCATACGCGCAACGGCATTGTGCGGGCGGTGAATGGCGTCTCGTTCTCGCTGGAACGCGGCGAGACACTTGGAATTGTGGGCGAATCCGGCTCCGGCAAATCCGTCACCTGCCATTCGTTGATGGGCCTGGTGCCCCAACCTCCCGGCCGGATTGAAAGCGGAACCGCGATGTTTGATGGCAAAACCGATCTGCTGGCATGTTCAGCCCGAGAGTTGAACGTCATTCGCGGACGCCGCGTGGCGATGATTTTCCAAGACCCGATGACATCGCTGAATCCATTCATGCGCATCCTGGATCAGCTCATCGAGCCGCTGTTGACCCACAAACTTGCCAGGCGGGATGAAGCCGTGAAGCGCGCGATTGAAATGCTCGAGCTGGTCGGCGTGCCGGATGCCGCTCATCGCATTCGCAGTTATCCGCACGAGTTTTCCGGCGGCATGCGGCAGCGCGTGATGATCGCCATGGCGCTGGTCACCAAGCCGGACCTGCTGATCGCGGACGAGCCCACCACCGCGCTGGACGTGACCGTGCAGGCGCAGATCCTGGAACTCATCAAGCGCAGCCAGCAGCAGCTCGGCATGGCCGTGATTTTCATCTCCCATGATCTCGGCGTGGTTTCCGGCTTTTGTGACCGCGTGCAGGTGATGTATGCGGGCCGCATTGTGGAAAGTGCGCGCACAGAACATCTGTTCCGCTCCCCACGGCATCCCTACAATCGTGCGCTGCAGAAATCCATTCCCGCGCTGCAACCCAAGGGCGCGGCGCTCTACACCATTTCAGGAATGCCGCCGGACATGTCGCGCCCGGTTCAGGGGTGTGCGTTCGCACCACGCTGTGAGTTTGCCGTCGAAGCCTGCCGTGTGCGCGAGGTGCCATTGAAGGAAGTCGAACCCGGTCATCGCTCCGCCTGCCTGCGCGTGCAGGAGAAACAATTACAGTGGGAAGGTGCCCATGTCTGAACCATTCCTCGAATTGAAGGAGGTGAGGACCCACTTCCCCGTGGAGCACGGTATTCTGTTCCGGCATCGCGTGGGCACCGTCCGGGCCGTGGACGGCGTGTCCTTGCGTTTGCAGCGCGGCGAAGTGCTCGGCTTGGTGGGTGAATCGGGCTGCGGCAAGTCCACGCTGGGACGCACCATCCTGCAACTGCTTCCGCCCACGGAAGGCGCGGTGATTCTGGCCGGGAAGAATCTGGCGGAGCTGCGCGGCGGTGCGCTGCGCGAGGCCAGGGCAGATTTTCAGATGGTTTTTCAGGACCCCTATGCCTCGCTGAATCCGCGCATGACGGTGTTCGACACCCTGGCGGAAGCGATTGGCGCGCACAAACAGGTTCCCAGCGCAGAAATGCCCGCGCGCGTGGCGGCCTTGATGGAGAAGGTCGGCCTGTCGCGGCGCTTCGTGAAAAAATATCCGCATGAGTTCTCGGGTGGCCAGCGCCAACGCATCGCCATCGCCCGGGCTCTCGCGGTCGAACCGAAGTTGATCGTGGCGGACGAACCGGTCAGCGCACTGGACGTTTCCATTCAGGCGCAGATCATCAACCTGCTGGCCGGGCTGTCCCGCGAGATGCGGCTCACGCTCATCTTCATTTCGCACGACTTGTCGGTGGTGAAACACATCTCCGACCGCATCGCGGTGATGTACCTGGGCAAGATTGTGGAATCGGGGCCGGCGGCCGGGGTGTTTGAGAAGCCGCTCCATCCCTACACCAAAGCCTTGATCAGTGCCGTTGCCATTCCCGACCCGGAACGGGAAAAGAAGCGCCAGCGAATCATTCTCTCCGGTGATCCGCCCTCCCCGTTGCGGCCGCCCTCGGGCTGCGCTTTTCATCCACGATGCCCGGACGCCAACGCCGACTGTTCACGGGTGACGCCGCCGCTGGAGGAATTTCAGACGGGGCGCGAGGTGGCCTGCCTCCGGGCGCGCGAAATCAGTTGATCGGGGCGCCTAAAATTCATCCGCCCGCTCAAGAGGCGGGTGGAACTTGTATTTCTTCCCAAGTGCGAGCGCGGCGTTGAGCGACTGGACGCCGCTGCTGCTGTCGGGGGCCAGCAGGCTGGCCGCCGCCACACAAACGCCCGCTTCCAGACCGCGCTTCGTTTCCCAGCCCTCGTGAATCCCGATCAGGAAGCCCGCGCAGAACGCATCGCCGGCACCCACCGACCCGGCGATCAGCTTTGCAGGCAGCTTCACAGAGGCGTGCCAGACGTCATCGCCTTTTCGGCTGCGGGCGAAGGCGCCCTCGGGAAAATGGAGCACCACCTGTTCGCGAACCCCTTTCTGCAACAGCGCTCCCGCTGCATGGCGAAGCGTCACCGTGTCGAGCTTGCCATCAGGCTCGCGCACTTTGAAACCCGTGATGCGTCCGGCCTCGTGCTCGTTGATGATGAGGTAGTCGGTGAATTTTAACGCGGGCGGCACCAGCTCGGCCAAGCGGCCGCCCTCTTCGGTCACCACATCCAGACTGGTGACCATTCCGGCTTCCACCGCACGGGCGAGCAGCCGCGCGGCTTTGGTTTCAAATTGTCTGTCGGGCGCATCCAACGCCGCCAGTGCCAGGAGGTGACCGAGGTGAAATTGCTTCGCTTTGATCTTGGTGAAGTCGAGATCCTCGCCCGTCCATTTCGCGCTGGCGCCTTGATGATGGAAAAAAGTCCGGCGCCCGCCCGGTTGCTCGGTCATGACATCAGTGAAGCCGGTCGCGGAGTCCTTGGTTGTGCCCAAATTCTTCGTGTCAATCTTGCGGCGCTTGCACTCCGCGAGCAGCCAGTTGCCGGGCGCGTCATGGCCGACCAGTCCGGCGGCATACAGCGGAAAGGAAACCCCGCACGCAGCGAGACTGAAGAGGACATTGCAGGGCGCGCCGCCACCGCCCTGTTGATGGGCGCGAATCTGTGCGAGCCGCTCCGGCTGCGGCAGCGCATCGATCATCTTCACATGGTCCGTCAGCCAGTTGCCGCCAGCCAGCAGGCCGCGCCGTTTGAGGGTGGGTTTTGCCTTCATCATCGGGACACTTGCGGGACCTATGGCCAGTGAAGGGCGATATGTCCCGATCAGCAAGCGATTTTTGGCCCAATTTGGCCGGCTTCCTTGCCTAAACCATTGGCGCGTGTCCGGGAATTGCAAGGGTTGCCGCGGCTGGGGATTTTGGTTGGGGGCGGGGCGGAACGGGCGGAGCCTCCCCGCACCGGGCTGTGACGCCCGTGACCACGAAGCCCCGAACCAAAAGCCAAGCCGCCCGAAAACGGCTCCCCTTGAAATTTCCAGCCCGGCTCTTGGCCGCCCGGGGATTGTTTGACCTGCTTTTTGGGCTGACCTAGACTCGCCGTCCTTTATGAAAGTTCTGGTTTGTGACCCCATCTCCCCCAAGGGAATTGCCCTGTTGCAGGAACGTCCTGAGTTCAATGTCGTCGTGCTGCCGAAGAAACTGTCCGAGGCGGAACTGATCCCCCTCGTGTCCGACGCGGTGGCGATCATCGTACGCTCCGAAACGCAGGTGACGCAGAAGGTGCTCGAAGCCGCGCCCCAATTGCGCGTCGTGGGCCGCGCCGGCGTCGGCGTGGATAATATCGACGTCGAAGCCGCCACTGCACGCGGCGTGGTGGTGATGAATACCCCGGGCGGCAACACCGTGACCACGGCGGAACTTTCCTTCGCCATGATTTTGAATCTCGCCCGCAAGGTGCCGCAGGCGCACGCCTCGATGACCGCGGGCAAGTGGGACCGCAAAGCCTTCTCGGGCATCGAGCTCGCCGGCAAAACGCTCGGCGTGCTCGGCATGGGCCGCATCGGTGGTGAAGTGGCCAAACGCGCCCTTGCCTTCGGCATGAAGGTGGTCGCGTATGATCCCTTCCTGGGCGAGAGCCGGGCACAAGCGATGGGCGTGCAGCTCGCCGCCGATCTCGACGCCATTTACAAGGTGGCCGATTTCATCACGGTGCACATGCCGGTGACGGAGCAGACGAAGGGCATGTTGAACGCCGCCGCGTTTGCCAAGATGAAGCCGAATGTCCGCATTGTGAACTGCGCGCGCGGTGAGATCATCGTGGACGCCGACCTGGTCGCCGCGCTGGACTCCGGCAAAGTATCCGCCGCCGCACTGGACGTCTTCCGCGAGGAACCGCTGCCTGCGGAAGATCCGTTCCGCAAACACCCCGGCGTCATTCTCACGCCGCACCTGGGCGCAAGCACCAAGGAAGCGCAGGAGAAATGCGGCATCGAAGTGGCCGAAGTCATCACGTCCTATTTGCTCACCGGTGAAGTGCGCAACGCCGTCAACCTGCCCTACCTCGACGCCAAGACTTACGAGCTGGTGAAGCCTTATCTGGCGCTGGGCGAGAAGCTCGGCAAGATGCTGGCCCAGATCACCCCGGCCAGCGTGGACCGTTTGCACATCACCTATGGTGGTAAGGCGCAGGAATTGCCCAACATTGATCCCATCACACGGGCCATCATCGTCGGTTTCATGTCGCTCTCCGGCAACAAGGACATCAACAACGTCAACGCCCGCAGCATCGCGGCGAGCGTCGGCCTCACCGTGGAAGAAAAGCGTTCCAACGAACCCGTCACCTTCCACGAGTGGCTGCATGTGCAAGCCTTCACCGGCAGCGACAAGGCCGGTTCCACCGGCGGCACGTTCTTCGGCTCACCCGACAATCCGCGCATCGTGCGCGTGTTGAGCCGCCCCACGGAGATCGTTCCCTCGGGCGTGGTGCTGTTGCTGATGAACAAGGACATCCCCGGCATCGTGGGGTTGCTCGGCTCGCTGCTGGCCAAGCATAAGGTGAACATCGCCGGCATGAGCCTTTCGCGCGACACCGCCGGCGGCCTCGCCCTCACCGCGCTCAATCTCGACAGTGTCCCGCCTGCCGCCTGCCTCGAGGAAATCAAAAAAGACGCCAACATCTCCAACGTCCAGATCGTTCAACTCTGAACCACCAATGAAGCTGTTTCCCGCCGTTCTTCTCGCGACCTCCCTGCTGGTCGCGGGACTGTCTGTCGCGCCGGCCACCAACGCCGCCGGCACCAACGCCACCGATGCGCCCAAGAATCCGTTTGAATTGTTCGACGAGGTCGTGGCGCAGGGAGACGGCGTGAAGGTGACGCGCGCACAACTGGATGAAGCGCTGGTCACCCTTCGCTCCGCCGCCGCCGCACGCGGCCAGAACATCCCCCCCCAGGCCATGCGCAGGCTCGAGGCACAGGTGCTGAGCAGTTTGATCGGGATGCAGGTGTTGCTCCCCCAAGCCACCGAAGCCGACAAAGCGGCCGGCGCCGAGATCGCCGCCAAGCAGATCGTCCTGATGAAGGAGGGCGCCGGCACCGATGAAGCGTTTGCCCGGCAGTTGAAGACGGTCGGCATCGGTGAGGCCAGCCTGATCAAGCGGCTCACCGACGAGGCCACCGCCGACACCATCCTCAAGCGCGAACTCAAGGTGCATGTCACCGATGCGGACGTGAAGAAATTCTACGACGAGAACCCGAACAAATTTGAGAAGCCGGAAATGGTCCGCGCCGCGCACATCCTGGTGGGCACCACCGAGCCGGGCGGCGGGGAGATGTCGCCCGGGCAACGCAAAGAGAAACTGGCCCTCGCCGAAAATCTTTTGAAGCGCGCCAGGGCCGGCGAGGATTTTGGCAGGCTGGCGGCGGAGTTTTCTGATGATCCCGGATCGAAGAACAAGGGCGGCGAATACACGTTCCCGCGCGGCCAGATGGTGGCCGAGTTTGAATCCGTCGCCTTTTCACAAAGGACGAACCAGATCAGCGACGTGGTGACGACGCGGTTTGGTTATCACATCATCAAGACGCTGGAGAAGACGCCGGCGCAGACCGTTCCATTCGCCGAAGCCGAGGGGGACATCCGCAAATTCTTGGAATTCCGGGAACGCCAATCACAGACGCCCGCCTACATGGGGAAGAAGCAAGCGGCCGCGCACGTCCAGATCCTGGACAAGGAATTGAAAGAGATCATTGATGAAGCGAATGCAGCCGCAAAGAAGGCGGCCGATGAGAAGAACTGAGCTTCCTCACAGACGATTCGCGCCCGGCCATGTGCCGGGCGTATTTCATTTGGGGCTGGAGATTCAGGTCACCCCTCGCCGTAGCTCTTCGAGAATTTTTTGGCCGGGCCTTCTTCGCCTGCGGTGGGCTTCGCGGGCTCGGGCACGGGTTGGGGTGTCGTTTTTCCCGCGTTGACCGTTTCCACGAAGCTCATCCGCACATGCATGAGGTTCTGTTTCAGCAGGTGCTGCTCCTCGGCGCTCAAGTTGCCGCGCGTCTTGGCTTCCAACATCTCCAGTTGCTCGATGAAGAGGCGGGCGCCGTCGAGGTCCGTTTCGGTCTTGCCGGTCATCGGATTGGGGGCCTTGCCCATCAGCATCATCGCCATGCTGGCGGATTGCATGGCGAGTTGCGCGAAGAGGGCGGCGTGTTTCTCCGCTTCCGTCAGCGGAGCTTCGTTGAATCCAGCGGATTGGTTGCTCATGGCTGAATCACTTCTTGTGGCGGCGGAAATCCGCGAGCAGGAAGGAAATCAACTGCCGCAGGCGGCTGTCCACCTCCACGGTTTCAAGGATGGTCTGGCGTTCGGCGGCGTTGGGCAACACGGCGCAGGAGACCAAATCCGCCAGCTGCTCCGGATCGCTGATCGCGCCAAGATATTTGAGCACCTCCGCCGGCGGAATGCCGCCGGGCTGGCTGGGCCCAGGCGCTGGAGCCGGAGCCACCGGGAACGGAAAGGGTAGCCCAAGCCGGACACGCTGCTCGAGCAGGTCTTTGAGCTTTTCCACCAGCGTGTCCGTGGCGCTGCCGCTGGCTTGCGAAGGGGTCAGCAGTTCGATGCGGTTCTTGCGGTAGGGCTTGTAGCGAACCGTCTCGCAAATCTGCACCCGGGCAAGGCCTTGCAGGATGAGATGCGAGGTGGCGTCCTTGTGTTCGACCGAGACCCGCACCACCCCAAGACCAGCGACGGGTGCCGGCGTTTCGCGCGTGGCGCCAGGCCGTTGCATCGCCACACAAAACATCCGGTGCGTCTCCAGGCAGTCTGACAACATCTTGCGGTAGCGCGGCTCAAAGATATAGAGCGGCAACAATGCCTGCGGGAACAACGTGGCATTGGGCAGAATCATGACTGGCACCTCGGGCGGCAGGTTCATGCCTTCAATCTACGGACTCGCCCGCCATGCGCAAGCGGCGGACTTGCCAAACCGCCATCACGGTCGCAACATGAACGGCGCGGGTGGGGTTTGAATGCGTTCGGGGGGCTCGCTGTCCAATTTGCTCATTTATGAAACTGAAAGTTATTGTTCCGTTGGTGGTTGTTTTGGCCGTTGGCCTTGGCATCGCACTGTTTGTCAGCCGCAGTCGCATATCCGAACAGGAAGTCAGCATCGCCAACCTGTCCAATCAGGTCTGCGCTGCCTCTGCCAAGGTGAGCGAGCTCACCATGGTGAATGAAACGCTCGAGTCCGACCTCAGGAAGAGCACGGCGGAGGTCCTGACGCTCACCAACAATTACACCCAGGCGCTCGCCACGCTGGCCAGGACGGAGGCTGACTTGAAGCAAACGGAAGATACGCTCAAGCAAACCCAGGAGGCGGTGGATGCGCGCGATGCCAGGATTGCTGCGTTGGAGAAGCAAAACGCGGAGCTGGACAGGCAGGCCGCCTCGTTGAGTGCTGCCATCACCAATCTGACCACTCTGATTGAATCCACCCAAGCCAGGCTGGCCGCTGCCGAGGGGGACAAGGAATTCCTGCAAGGCGAATTGTCCCGCCTGATGTCCGAGAAGGCGGAACTGGAGAAACAGTTGAACGACCTCAGCTTCCTTAAGGCGCAAGTGGCCCACCTGAAGGCCGAACTGTCCATCGCCCGTCGCCTGGACTGGCTGCGCAAGGGCATCATGGACCCGTTTGACAAGAAGGGCGCCCAGTTGCTGGTGGAAAAACCACCGGCTAAGTCGGCGACCAAGCAGAACGAATACGACCTCAACGTTGAGATCAGGTCGGACGGCAGCGTGAACGTGATTCCGCCGCCCACGAACGCCCCGGCCAAGCCTTGATGCTCCGCCCTTTTGACGGCGACGGCCCGCTCCCGCCCGGGGGCGGGCCGTTCCGCTTCTTGACGGATGCGCCCGCTAAGCTATTACAATGACCGCCATGCCGACCTACGCTTATCATTGCGCCAAATGCGGTCACGAGTTTGAGAAGTTCCAGTCCATGAAGGACGATGCGCTGGCCACGTGCCCGAAGGATTTGTGCAGCCAGCAGCGCTGGGGCCGCGGCAAGGTCAAACGCCAGTTGGGCGCCGGGGCGGGAATGATCTTCAAGGGCAGCGGGTTCTATATCACCGACTACCGCAGCGAGGGTTACAAGGCGGCCGCCAAGAAAGATTCCCCCGCGCCGGCCAGTGCGCCCGCCGCCGGGAAGAAGGCGGAGGCAAAACCTGCCAAGACCGGGAAAGACTGATCCTTCCGCGCCATGAAAAGTGCCGCCGCCCTGACTCTCGCACTTGCGGGTGCGGCCATGGCACAACTCGCCCCCGGCGACTTGAGCCGCAGCGCGAGCGGACAATTCATCGTGACATCGCACGCAGGCGACTTGCGTCTCGCTCCCGCCGCGCTGGCCACGAACATCACGTTTCTGCGCTTGGACCCAAGCTTCACGGCCGTCTCGACCGAGCGCACCAAACAAGCGGTTCAGCGTCTCCTGGGAGCCACCGGATCATGGGAGCAACCTGTCACCGTGACGCTGCTCCGCGCCCGGACCCCCAACGATCCGATCACCATCGCGCCGGGTTATTTGGGGTCGCGCCGCGCGTATCATGTGAAGCTGCCGGCCGTCATCGCTCCGGATCGTTACTTGTGCGCCATCACCGAGGTCATTCTCTTGGAGATGGCTGGGCGAAAAGCGGGCGAGGCTCATTTGGAGATTCCGGCGTGGCTGGTCGAGGGCATGGCGTATCAGCTCCTGTGCAATGATGCCACCGAGCTCTTGCTCAGTTCACCCAATCGCCAGGACAACGGCCTGCCCATCAATCGCACCCAGTTGGAGTTTCGCCGCCTCAGCGCGCTGGAAAAGGCGCACCGCGTCTTGGTCGGCACCGCGCCTTTGTCCTACGAGGAGCTGAGCTGGCCGCTGCCGGGCCAGTTGCACGGTGACGGCCACGATGTTTACCGCGCGTCCGCCCAGGTGTTTTTGATCAATTTGCTGAAGTTCCCCGACGGGCAGGCCTGCCTGCGCAGGTTCTTGGAATCATTGCCCGCGCACCATAATTGGCAGATGGCTTTTCTGAAGGCGTTCGCACCGCATTTCAAGCGCCCGCTCGATGTCGAGAAATGGTGGGCGTTGGAGGGTTTGAACTTCGCCGGCCGTGACCTGACACAAACTTGGCCCCCGGCGGAGAGCTGGGAAAAGCTGGATGCCGTGTTGACCGAAAACGTGGATGTCTTCACCAGCAGCGATGCCCTGCCTGAACGCTCGCAGTTGTCGCTGGCCCAAATGATTCAAACCTGGACCGCCGGGCAACAGACCGAGGCGCTCAGCCGGAAATGTGCCGTGCTGCGCGAGTTGCAATTGCGCATCGCGCCGGAACTTCATCCCCTCACCGCGGATTACTGGGGTGTGCTCAACGATTACTTGAAGGCGCGCTCCTCCGCCTCGGAGCGGGGCGGCTCCGGCCGTATGAGCGCCAATACGCTGCGCTACGCCGAGCTCAGGTTGCTCAAACGCCTGGAAGTGCTGGAGGCCAAGCGCGCCAGCCTGCGTCCCGGCCGGACGAATCCTAACCCCGCGGGCATGCTGGACGCCGCGGTCAGCCTGCGGGAAATGCGCTTGCCCGCATCGGCACTTCGTGCGAATTAGGGTGCGCGGTGCGCCCGTAGCTCAGTTGGATAGAGCACCTGCCTTCTAAGCAGGTGGTCGCGTGTTCGACTCACGCCGGGCGCGCCATCTCGATTTACGATTGTCCATCTCAGCGTTACGATTTTCTTCACGTGCTCACCCTCGAACACCTCTCGGACCTGCTGGAAAAGAATCGCGCGGCGGCCGCATCGCGGGTGAAAGACTTTTCCATCGGCGGACGTCCATTCAACTTCCATGCGCGCCCGGCCCTCATGGGGGTCATCAACCTTTCGGCCGACTCGTGGTATCGGGAGAGCGTTTGCCTGTCACCGGACAGTGCAATCCAGCGTGGTCATGTCCTCGCGGCCCAGGGCGCAGACATCGTGGACATCGGCGCGGAATCCACCCTGGCGCACGCAGCGCGGGTGGACGATGCGGGACAAAACTCCCGGCTGCTTCCCGTCATCAAGGCGCTGCGTGAATCCAAGATTCTCGTCTCCGTGGAAACCTATCAGCCCGCGGTGACGCGCGCGTGCCTCGAGGCCGGCGCAAACATCCTTAACCTCACCGGCTCCGATCGCAGTGATGAACTGTTCCGCATGGTGGCCGATCATGATGCCGCGGTGATCATCTGCTACGTGCAAGGCAAGAACGTCCGCGAGGTGGGCGATTTTGATTTCAGCGCTGACCCGACGCAGATGATGCACGATTACTTCGCGCGCCAGATAGAAGCCGCGACACGCAATGGCGTGGAGCGCATCTTCATCGATCCCGGCCTTGGCTTCTACTACCGCAACCTGCAGGACAGCGCCGTCCGCGTGCGCCATCAAATGACCGTGTTCCTGAACACGTTTCGTTTGCGCACCTTGGGCTTCCCGGTCTGTCATGCGCTGCCACATGCGTTTGAATACTTCGGCGACGAGGTGCGCTGCGCCGAGCCGTTCATGGCCGTGCTGGCGGCCTTGGGCAAGACCGACTTGTTCCGCAC
>JAFMIZ010000002.1 GCA_017853715.1 Pedosphaera sp. | reverse complement strand
GCAGGAGAGCGACGCGTTGATCGCCAGGAAGGCGGCGGCGGTCCATGCGGCGAATTTGAAGCCGATTGTCTGCATTGGCGAAACGCTCGCCGAACGCGAAGGCAACCTGACGGAGAAAGTTTTGGAAACCCAGGTGCGCGGCAGTTTGGCGGGTTTGACCAAGGAGCAAATGGTGGAAACGGTGCTCGCTTACGAGCCGGTTTGGGCCATCGGCACCGGCAAGACCGCGACCACCCAGCAGGCGCAGGACGCCCACGCATTTATCCGAAAAGTGCTTATCAGCATGTTCGATGAGGCCACTGCGAAGAAAGTTCGTATCCAGTATGGCGGCAGCGTTAAACCCAACAATGCCAAGGAGTTGATGAGCCAGGCGGACGTGGATGGCGCGCTCGTCGGTGGAGCAAGTCTTGAAGCCCGCAGCTTTGCCGATATAATCCGCAACTCAATTTAACTGAGTCCAAAAATAAGGGTCTGATATGTCATTTCTAATAGGTTTGTTGACGTTTGTGTTGGTGCTAATCTGCCTCGCGGTGATTCTGCTGGTATTGATCCAGCTGCCCAAGAAGGAGGCGGGGGTCGGCGTGGCGTTCGGTGGCGGGGCCACGGACGCACTGTTCGGCGCGGGCTCCGGCACGGTGCTGACCAAGGCGACCAAGTATGCCGCGATCGCGTTCTTCGGCTTGGCGGTGTTGGTGGGCATGCTCCAGAAGCACGTTCATACCGAGAACGCCGATGATTTCCGCACCAAGGCCGATGCGGCGGCCCAGGCTCCCGTGGCGGCGCCGGCAACGCAACCCACGGCGCCCGCGACCACTCCGGTAACCACTCCGGCTGCGTTGCCGTTGTTGTCGCAACCGGAAGCGGGTGCGGCCCTGGCGACCAACATCCCCGCCGGGAAGTAACCTCTCGCTCCATCATTCAACCCTCCGGACTGACCGGAGGGTTTTTTGTTGGGTGGAAACACTCGATTTCTGGCGCTCACCTCTTCTAGCTTTCACACGCAACGACTCGTGGCGAAGCCCGCATCCATCCAGTTGTTCAAAGAAGAGCCGATCCCGATTCTCCACGAGGACCGGGCGATCCTGGCGATCGACAAGCCCGCGGGCTGGATGCTGGTGCCGTTTTCCTGGCAGCGCACCAACCGCAATTTGCAGGCCGCCATCACGTCGTCCATCGGCGCGGGACATTTCTGGGCGCGTTCGCGGGGCATCCGGTTTCTGAAATACATCCACCGGCTTGATGCCGGAACGACGGGCATCCTGCTGTTCGCAAAAACCCAGGGGGCACTGGACACGTTTGGCGATTTGTTTGAGTCACGGGAGGTGGCGAAAGTCTATCTCGCCACCACCTTGTTCGAGCCGCCGCAAGCGGAATGGACATGCCGCGCTCGGCTGGGCCCGCATCCCGAACAGCATGGCTTGATGCGTGTGGACCGGAACGGCAAGGAGGCGGAGACATCCTTCCGCGTGGTGGCGAGCGTAGAAGGCGTTCATCTCATTGAAGCGCGGCCCCTGACCGGGCGGCAGCATCAGATCCGCCTTCATCTGGTTGAGTCCGGGTGTCCGATCATCGGCGATGAACTGTACGGCGAGGCCGAGGATGCGGCGATGGGGCTGCGCGCGGTGGGGCTGGCCTATCGCGACCCGTTCACGGGTAAACCTGTTGAAATTCGCGCCCCGGCGGATGAGTTCCTGGATTACTTCGGTTTTCAGCCGGATGTGTTCAGCGTGCGGTTCGCCTGAGGCTTAACGCAGGCAGCCCGGATGCCGGGGCTATCACCGCCGCTCGAAGGTGAATGCGCCATAGCCCACCACGCGGGACCGGTCGCCGGCGGTGTCACCGGAGTTGCGTAGATCCAGCATGCGCGGGCGGAGGCTGTGAGCGCGCGCCGAGTGGAGCAACCCGTTCAAGGCATTTGCGCCGCAGGCTTGCGAGGTCTGCACGGGGCGAAGGTTGAGGATGTCCTCCGCCGTCTGCCGATCCAGTTGCTGGGCAGTGTTGTGGTCGTAGTAGTGGCTCAGGTCCGAACTGATGACGATGCGTGTTTCCGCACCGCCCCAAAGCGCTTCGAGCACGGTGCTGACTTCCGCTTCGTTCGCCTCGCCCACGACCAGCGGCACGAGGGTGAATTGGTTGAGCGCGGTCTGCAGGAACGGAAGATGAACTTCCAGCGAATGTTCACGCACATGGGCCTCTTCCAAAATCTGAACTCCGGGCAGATCCAGCGCCTGGTTAATGGCCGTTTCGTCCACGGCCACCTCACCCAGGGGCGTCGCGAAGGTGTTGGCCTCCGGGAGTGCCAAACCGCGGAACGCCAGCCGATGTGACGGCCCCAGCAGAATGATCCTGCGGACGACCGCCCGCTCGTTCTCCATGACGCGATAGCCGGTGCCTGCGATGGGTCCCGAATAATCATAGCCCGCATGGGGCAGAACGAAGGCCTTCGCGGGAGCGTCGGTCGCCACGGGAGGCCCGTCGGAGATGTAACTGCGCACCGCGCTGGCCAGTTCGATGGCGTTGCTGGGGTAAAACATCCCAGCAAAGGCTGGCTGGCGAACTTTATGAAACAGGTGCGCACTCATGGCTCGACGACTTAATTTAAGCCCAAACGGCGCGGACGCTAGTGCGTGGTCATTTTGCAGTTTCCCATTGCAACCGCCGGGCGCTTGTTGTTTCGTCACGACCAGTTGCAATGAAAGAGATTGTGCCCGAATCCCCAGCCATCGTGCGGAACCAGCAGGTGGCTATCCAACAGCTTTTCCAACAATACGTTGTGCCCAGCTACGGGCGCTTCGAATTGGCTTTGAGCCATGGGCTGGGCAGCTGGTTGTGGGACGTGAACGGCAAGCGCTATCTCGATCTCGGCGGTGGCATCGCGGTGACGTCGCTGGGCCATGCGCATCCAGAGATTGCCGATACGCTCGCGGCGCAGGCGCGGAAACTGATTCACATCTCGAATCTCTACTATCACGAGCCGCAGGGCCGGCTGGCTCAGCAGATCGTGAAGCAGCTCGCGCCCGGCAAAGTCTTCTTCTGCAATTCGGGGGCGGAGGCCAACGAGGGGCTCTACAAGCTCGCGCGAAAGTTCGGTCACGATGAAGGACGGTTTGAAATCATCACGGCGTTCAACTCCTTCCACGGTCGGACGCTCGCGGGTATCTCCGCCACCGGCCAGGACAAGGTGAAGAAAGGGTTTGAGCCGATGGTCGCTGGCTTTCGCCACGTGCCGTTCAATGATCTGCAAGCGGTGCGCGATGCCATTTCACCCGCCACGGTCGCCGTGCTCATCGAGGGCGTCCAAGGCGAAGGCGGCGTTACTCCGGCGACCCCGGAGTATCTGCTCGGTTTGCGGGCGTTGTGCGACGAGAAGAAGCTGCTGTTGCTTATGGATGGCGTGCAGTGCGGTCATTTCCGGACCGGCAAATTCCAAAGTTTCCAGCGGATTCTTCAAGGTGTGAGGGGCGCGGAGCAATTTCTTCCCGATGCCGTCTCCATGGCGAAGTCGCTCGGTAACGGCTTCCCCATCGGCGCGTTTTGGATCCAGGAAAGGCACGCTGACTTGTTGAGCGCGGGCACGCATGGAACGACTTACGGCGGCAATCTGCTGGGCTGCGCGGTGGCGTTGAAGGTCATGGAGATCATCGAACGCGAGGGGCTGGCGGACAATGCCCGCCAGCTCGGCGGGTTTTTCCGCGACGGTATCGCGCGGCTCGCTGCCCAGCATCCCAAGGTCGTCACAGGCCCGCGGGGATTGGGTTTGATGATCGGCATCGAGTTGGCGGCCAAGGAGCAGATTCCCGCGTTCGCCCCCTCGGACAAGCCTGCGTCGACTCAGTTCGTGAACAGACTCCACGAAGCGGGATTGCTGACCGTTCCAGCCGGAACGCAGATCGTGCGCCTCCTCCCGGCTCTCAACCTCACGCGCGCCGAGGCGGAGCAGGGATTGCAAATCATCGAACGCACGGTCGCTGGCCTGTCCAAGGTTTGATCGGGCTGTGGCGGCTGAGAATGCTTGCTTACCGCGGTCATTCGACAGTCGAATCTCTGCGCGGGGTGGGGTTTCAAACTTGCGACTGTCCGTTGCGGTGAATAAGTTGAGTCGCCGTCGCGAGGGCGCGGTGATGTATGACTCAGAACGCCGAACTCGGCTATAACACCAAGGTTGAAGGCGAAGTCGTTCACACACGGCTCGACTCTGCCATCAACTGGTTCCGAAAAAACTCCATCTGGCCCATGCCGATGGGTTTGGCTTGCTGCGCCATCGAGCTCATGGCGTCGGGCGCAAGCCGCTTCGATATTTCCCGTTTCGGTGCTGAAGTCATGCGCTTTTCCCCCCGGCAATCGGACGTCATGATTGTGTCGGGCACGGTGACCTACAAAATGGCGCTTTCAGTGAAGCGCTTATACGACCAAATGGCTGCGCCCAAGTGGGTTATCGCCATGGGCGCGTGTGCTTCCAGCGGCGGCATGTATCGCAGTTATGCGGTACTGCAAGGCGTGGACAACGTTGTGCCTGTCGATTTTTACGTTGCTGGATGTCCACCGCGTCCTGAGGCGTTGCTGGACGCTCTTCTGAAGTTGCAGGAAAAGGTCAGCAAAGAACCCGTTCTCTCCGTTTGGAAAAAGGCCAGCTAGGTTCTCACCAGCGGTCCCAAATCAACCCAAACCCATGGCAAACAGCGCAGAATTCGCACAGAAACTCAGAGCCAAGTTCGGCGACCTGGTCTCCGAACCGGCGGAGTTTCGGGGTGAATTGACCGTCGTGGTGGCGGATGCCGAGCGCATTGCCGAAGTGGCGGCATTCTGCAAAGCCGAACTGGGCTTGGACTACTGTGCGGACGTCACCGGCCTGGACAATTACGGCGAAGACCCCCGTTGGACGCTGGTTTACGAGCTGTTCAGCCTCAGCCACAACGCCTACCTGCGCCTCAAGACGAGTGTCAGTGAAGAAAAGGGTGAACTGCCGACGGTTTGCAACGTGTGGCGGACGGCGGACTGGCACGAGCGCGAGGTTTACGACATGATGGGCGTCCGTTTCAGCGGCCATCCCGACCTGCGCCGCATCTTGATGTGGGAGGGCTATCCTTACTATCCGCTACGCAAAGATTTTCCCCTCGCCGGCAAGCCGACCGAACTGCCCGAAGTGGCGTTCAGCCGCGTGACCCCGATGGAGGGCGGTCCATTCGTGACGGTGCCTGGCGGCAAAGATTCGGCCGCCCGCGAACCACGGATTCGGACCCCAGAGAACTGATTTTCGATGGCGACCACGCAAGAAATTGAATTCGGTGAATCCGCCGCTCGCGCCCAGCGGGCAGCGGACGAATTGCCGGAGTTGCAGGGCGAGAAGATGGTTCTGAACATGGGACCGTCGCATCCGTCCACGCACGGCGTGCTGCGCATCATTCTCGAACTGGACGGCGAGACCATCACCAAGGCCACGCCCGACGTGGGCTATCTGCATCGCGGTGACGAAAAGATCGCGGAGAACATGACGTGGAACCAGTTCGTGCCCTACACGGACCGGCTGGATTACCTCGCGCCGATGGCGAACAATGTCGCCTATGCGCTTGCCGTGGAAAAGCTTTTCGGCATCCAGGACAAGCTGCCTCCCCGTTGCCAATACATCCGCACCATCTGCTGCGAACTCTCGCGCATCTCGTCGCATTTGCTCGGAGTCGGCTGTTTTGCGATGGACGTCGGCGCGATGACGGTCTTTTTGCTCACGTTCACGGAGCGCGAGAAGATTTATAACCTGCAGGAAGCCCTCACCGGCGCCCGCCTCACCACGAGCTATACACGCATCGGAGGTGTTTCGCGCGATTTGCCGCCCGGCTGGGTCGACCAATGCCGCAAGTTCCTCCGCGAGGTCGTGGTCAATATCGCCGAGGTCGAGACGCTGCTCACGCGCAACAAGATTTGGGTGGACCGCACGCGCGACGTCGGCGTGATTCCCAAGGATGTGGCCATCGACTACGGTCTGAGCGGCCCGAACCTCCGCGCCAGCGGCGTGGATCATGACCTGCGCAAGAAGCAGCCTTACTTGATTTATCAGGAACTCGATTTCGATGTTCCGCTCGGTTCAGTGGGCGATTGCTACGACCGTTATCTGGTCCGCATGGAAGAGATGCGCCAGAGCGTCAAGCTCGTTCATCAGTGCCTCGATAAGTTGCCCGGCGGCGCGGACAACGCAGCCAAGGAACCCGTGTGCATCCAGGACGGCAAAATCACATTGCCGCCCAAGGGCAAGGTGCTGTCCAGCATGGAGGAGTTGATCCACCAGTTCATGATCGTCACCACGGGCGTGAACGCGCCGGTCGGGGAGGTCTATTTTGGCCACGAGAATCCCAAGGGCGAACTCGGTTTCTACATCAACAGCCGGGGCGGCGGCACGCCGTATCGCCTGAAGATCCGCGCCCCATCGTTCGTGAACTTGAGTGTTTTGCCGCACATATTGCCCGGCCATTTGATGAGCGATACCGTGTCCATTCTGGGCTCGCTGGATTTCGTGATGGGAGAGTGTGACCGATGAGCGACCTCCAACCATTTGAGGCTGTCCCGAACCCGCTGATCGCGCAGCCGGATTTCAAAGTCCCTGCGGAAATGGATGCGGCGATCGACGAACTCATATCACATTATCCGAAGAAGCGCAGTGCCACGCTGATGCTGTTGCACGCGATCCAGGAGCGTTACGGTTTCATCTCCGAGGAAGCGGTGAACTGGGTCGCGAAGAAGCTCGAGCTGCAGCCGATCAACGTCCTCGAAGTTGCCACCTTCTATCCGATGTTCAAGCATCGGCCCGTCGGCAGATGGCACCTGAAGGTCTGCCGCACGTTGAGCTGCGCGCTCGCGGGTTCCTACCAGATCCACCAAGGCTACTGCAAAAAGTTCGGCCTCGATCCGCACGCCCACGGCGCGCAGACTTCGAAGGATGGACAGGTCACGGTCGAGTTTGTGGAATGCCTCGCCGCCTGCGGTTCTGCGCCGGTGCTCATGTGCAATGAGACGTTGCACGAGAATGTCTCGGAAGCGAAAGCGAACGAGATCGTCGGAGGGTGCAAATGAAGTTGGCTGCGCGACTAGGATTTGAACCTAGACAAAGTGATTCAGAGTCACTTGTGCTACCGTTACACCATCGCGCAAGCAATGGGGTCGTAAGCCTAGTCACAGTCTTCGGGGAGTCAAGCCACTGATATGCCACAGGAACACCGCCTCATCCTCAAAAACATCGATCAGCCCGGTTATACGCCGGACATCGAATGCTATTTGAAGCACGGCGGTTACGAAGTGCTCAAGAAGGCGCTGGCCATCCAGCCCAAGGACCTGCCCGAAGGCAAAAAACAATCCGGTCCCGAGCAAATCCGCGATGATGTGAAGCTCTCCGGGCTGCGCGGCCGTGGCGGCGCAGGTTTTAGCGCGGGCTTGAAGTGGAGCTTCGTGGACCGTCGCAGTGGCAAGCCGATTTATCTGATTTGCAATGCCGACGAATCCGAGCCCGGCACGTTCAAGGACCGCCAGATCATCCACAAGGATCCGCATCAGCTTATCGAAGGCATGGTCATCTCCTGCTACGCCAACGATGTGAAGCTTGCCTACATTTACATTCGCGGCGAAATGCCCGAGGGCGCCCGCATCCTGAATCAGGCGATTGCCGAAGCGAAGGCAAAGGGTTTTCTCGGGAAGAACATTTGCGGCTCCGGCTACGAGCTGGAAATCCACGTCCATCGCGGCGCGGGTGCTTACATTTGCGGTGAGGAAACGGGTCTCATCGAGTCGCTCGAAGGCAAACGCCCCTATCCGCGGATCAAGCCCCCGTATTTTCCCGCGGTGCTCGGGCTTTACCTGTGCCCGACCATTGTCAACAACGTCGAGACGCTGTGCCACGTGAAGCACATCGTCGCCATGGGTGGCGCGGAATATGCCAAGCTTGGCACGCCGAACAACACCGGCACGCGCATCGTTAGCCTCAGCGGCCAGGTGAAGAAACCTGGTTACTACGAGATTGAAGTCGGCAAGGCGACGCTGGGCGAACTCATCAACGATCCGGCCTTCGGCGGCGGTCTCCGGGATGGACGCCAGCTCAAGGCCATCATTCCCGGCGGTTCATCGTCCAAGGTGCTCAAGGCGGGCGAGAGGTTTAAGCTCAAGCGCAAGGCGGAGGGCAAAGAGGTGGAGCAGGAAGTTGGCGTGCTCGATCTGCCCTACGATTTTGATTCGCTGGCTGCGGCGGGCACCATGTCCGGCTCCAGCGCGATCATCGTCATCGACGATTCCACGGATATCGTCGAGGCGCTGGCGAACCTTAGCGAGTTCTACGCGCACGAAAGTTGCGGCCAATGCACGCCGTGCCGGGAAGGCTCGCTATGGATGAGCAAAACGCTTCATCGCCTCACCCACGGTGGCGGTCGCGCGGGCGACGCGGATTATCTGGTTAAGATCGCCGACAACATCCCCGGCGGCCGCACGATTTGCGCCTTCGGTGAAGCCTGCTCGTGGCCCGTGCAGAGTTTTGTGGCGAAGTTCAAAGATGATTTCGTCGCCAAAGGCAAAGCCGACGAGGAAAAGCGCGCAAAGGAAAGCGCCGCTAAACACTGATTTGCGATGTCAGCCGCACCTACAACTGAAACGAAGCCCACGCCGTCGCCGGTGGAGACCATCACGGTAAAGGTGGACGGCAAGGCCGTTACGGTGCCGAAACTTTCGCCTGATCACACCGGCACGATGGTGCCGACGAACATGATTCAAGCGTGCTTCGCCGCCGGAACGACGGTGCCGCACTATTGCTATCATCCGAAGCTGCCGATCGCGGGCAATTGCCGGATGTGCCTTGTCGAGTTCGGCACGCCGGCCATGGGGCCGGATCGCAAACCGATTTTGAACGCGGACGGCTCGCCGAAAATTACCAAGGCGCCCCGTCCCGCCATTGCATGTGCCACGCCGGTTTCGCCCGGCATGGAGATCTATTGCAGCACGCCGAGCGTGAAGCAGATGCGCGAGGGCGTCCTCGAATCGCTGCTCATCAATCATCCGCTCGACTGCCCGATCTGCGATCAGGCGGGCGAGTGCAAGTTGCAGGAATACTCGGTGGACTACGGCCAGTCGGCGAGCCGCTTCGTTGAGTCGAAGGTCCACAAGCCCAAGCGCATTGATCTCGGGCCGCGCATCGTGCTCGATGCGGAACGCTGCATCCTCTGCACGCGTTGCATCCGCTTCACGCGCGACGTGGCGGGCGACGACGCGCTCGGCATCGTCAATCGCGGCAGCTACAACACCATTTCCACCTTCCCGGGCAAGCCGTTCGACAACAACTACACGCTTAACACGGTGGACATCTGTCCCGTGGGCGCGCTGACGTCGAAAGATTTCCGTTTCCAGATGCGCGTGTGGTTTCTGAAGGAAACCAAGAGCGTCTGCACGAGCTGCGCGACCGGCTGCAGCATTACCGCGGGTTCACGCGAGGATAAAGTCTATCGCTACGAGCCGCGCGAGAACGATGCCGTCAACGCCACCTGGATGTGCGATGCGGGCCGCTTGAACTACAAATGGATCAACCGTCCGGACCGTTTAAAGGACGTCGTGGTGCGGGGCGAGAAATCCAATTGGACGTTCGCGCTCAAAGAGATTTCCGACCAGCTGGCGGCGGCACCCAAAGGGTCCGTGGCGATCATTGCTTCAGCGCGCCAGACGAACGAGGAATTGTTCCTCATCAGGAAGCTTGCGACCAAGCTGGGCGCGATCACGGATTCCATCCCGCGCATCGGCTCAGGCGACAGCTTGCTCGTCAACGCCGACAAGAACCCGAACGTCAATGGCGCGCGCCTCAACGGCATTTGCTTTACTGAGACCGGCATCAACCTTGCGAAGATCGCGAGCGGCATTGAGCAGGGCAGCATCAAGACGTTGCTCGTGTTCGGGGAGGATGTTTTGAAGCGTAGCATTGCTTCGGAGCAGTTGAAGGAAAAGGAAACCACGAGCGAGGTGGTGGAGGAACATTCAATCACCGCCACCCTGCTCGGCAAATTGGAGACGCTGATTGTCAGCGACATTTTGCCGAACCAAACCACGAAGCTCGCGCACATCCTTTTGCCGGGTGCTGCGCATGTTGAGAAGCGCGGATCGTTCACCAACACGAAAGGCCGTGTGCAGAAGTTCATGCAGGCCATCCAGCCGCCAGGCGATGCCCGCGCGGAATGGGAGTTCTTGCACGAGCTGGTCTACAACGTGACCGGCCAGAATGGATTCAAGAGCATCGAAGGTTTGTTCAACCAGATGGCGAAGGAAGTCCCGGCGTATAACGGTTTGAGTTGGTCCGGGCTGGGTGACACCGGAGCCACGGTGGCGATTTAGAAAATGTTCGATAACATCACCAACTGGATTGATGGTTTGACTGCGATGCAGCAGTTCGTGCTGTTCAGCGGCGTGAAGATCTTTGCCGTGTTCGGCGTGTTGATGACGTGCGTGGCTTACGCGGTGTGGGTGGAACGTAAGGTTGCGGCCGCCATCCAGGATCGCGTGGGTCCGAACCGCGCAGGTCCGTTCGGGTTGCTGCAACCGGCTTGCGACGGCATCAAGGCGTTCCTGAAAGAAGATTTCACGCCCGACCATGTGCGGAAGGCGTATTTCTGGATCGCCCCGGCGATCGCGCTGATCCCCGCGCTGCTCACCGTGGCGGTGATTCCGTTTGGCTCGAACCTTGGCGCGCAGAAGATGGTCATCGCCGACTTGAATGTGGGCATCCTCTACACGTTTGGCATCGTCTCGCTCGGCGTGTATGGCATCGTGCTCGCAGGTTATGCGGCCAACTCCAAGTATCCCTTCATCGGCGGCATTCGTTCTAGCGCGCAGATGGTCAGCTACGAACTCGCGATGGGCATGTCGGTCATTCCGCTGTTCTTGTGGGTGGGGGATCTGAATCTGAGCCAGCTGGTCATCTCGCAGCAGGGTTTCGTGGGTTGGCTGCCCGATGCGCTCGGTTCGGTGCGCCTGCCCAACTGGTTGGTGTTCCAGAGTCCGATGCTGGCGCTGTCGTTCTTCATCTTCCTCGTGGCGGCCTTTGCTGAGACGAACCGCACGCCGTTCGATTTGCCGGAAGCGGAGCAGGAGCTCGCGGGTGGTTACAACATCGAATACAGCTCGATCAAGTTCGCGCTGTTCTTCATGGGCGAATACGCCGCGATGATCACGGCTTCGGCGATGATGGTGACGCTTTTCTTCGGCGGCTGGACGTTGCCTTGGTTTGGTTTGGATCAGCCCGCTACGAGCATTCCGGGCGGCCTGCTGCATATCGGGATATTCTTTGTGAAGGTGGTGGCGTTCGTCTTCACCATCGTCTGGGTGCGCTGGATGTGGCCGCGGTTCCGTTATGACCAGTTGATGGATCTGGGCTGGCGGCGGTTCATCCCGTTGGCGTTGGTAAACATCGTGGTTACGGCCTTGTGGCTGTGGATCAGGAGCCGATCATGATTGTTGAACGCAAAAAACTGAATTTCTGGGAACGCCTTTACATTCCGGCCGTCATCGGCGGATTCAAGGTGACCGCGCGGCATTTCATCAAGTCGGTCTTCAAACGGCAGCCGGTTACGATGCAGTATCCCGAGGAACGGTGGGTTGTGCCCGAGGGGTATCGCGGCGCGCCGTATCTGGTGAAGGACCAGGAAGGCAACACCAAGTGCGTCTCCTGCCAGCTCTGCGAATTCGTCTGTCCGCCCAAGGCCATCAAGATCATCCCGCCTGGTCCTGCCGGACAGCTGGCCGACCGTCCAAACGCGGAAAAGATGCCCGCCGAGTTCGAGATCAACATGCTACGCTGCATCTTCTGTGGCTATTGCCAGGAAGTTTGCCCCGAGGAGGCGATCTTCCTCCAGAAGGACTGGTCGCACGTCGGTACCAATCGCGCCGAGATGATTTACAACAAGGAAAAGCTCCTGTCGCTCGGCGGCACGCACGCTGGCACCCAGAAGTGGAAACACAAGCTGGAGGAAGCGAAAGAGCAGGAGAATTTCCCGGTGAAGCCCTGAGATGGAGAACGCCCAAGCATATCTGTTCTATGTGTTCGCAGCACTCGCCGTGATCTGCGCGATCATGGTGGTGGCGAACCCGTTCAGCCGTAGTCCGGTGACGAGCGCGATGTTTCTCGTGCTGACGATGGGCTGCCTTGCTGGTCTCTTTACGTTGCTGCATGCGTTTTTCCTCGCAGCGGTGCAAATCCTCGTATACGCCGGCGCCGTGATGGTGCTGTTCCTGTTCGTCATCATGTTGCTCGACCTGAAGGAAGAGCAGCGCCGTCAGGTCAAGAGTCTCAGTCTCGTCGCGGGACTGGTTTCCGTGGGGGCAATCCTGGCCATCTTCGTTCGCAGCCTGATCGCGACCAAGCCCGGCGAAGGCGCGCTGGCCAATGTGGAAGGCTCCACCTCCAAACTCGGCAAGCTCCTGTTCACCCAATACCTGCTGCCCTTTGAAATCGTCTCGGTGCTGCTGCTCGTGGCGATGGTTGGCGTGGTGTTGCTCAGCAAAAAGGATCTCAAGTGAACGTCGGCCTTGAACATTATTTGGTGGTGAGCGCGGTGCTGTTCGCGCTGGGGCTGCTCGGCGTCGTCACGCGCCGCAACATCCTCGTGATCTACATGTCGCTCGAGTTGATGTTGAACGCAGCCAATCTGGCGCTGGTGGCCTTCTCGCGGTTCAACAACAACCTCGACGGGCAGGTCATGGTGTTCTTCATCATCACGGTGGCTGCCGCTGAAGTGGCGGTCGGGCTCGCGCTGATTGTCGCCCTGTATCGGCGCCGTCAAACCACCCACGTCGAAGATCTGAACCTTTTGAAACATTGATGCACCTGCAAACCCTGCCTTGGATCATCTTGTTCCTGCCGCTGCTCGCAGCGGTGGTGATCACGCTTTTCACGCAGCGGGACCGCAAGACCAGCGCCACGCTTTCCATCAGCGCCATCGTCATCGGGTTCGTGCTGACCGTAATTTTCATCAAGGCCAACAGCTTCAACCCGGAGGTGAAGGAGGTTTCGCTGAACTGGCTGGACATCGGTCCGTTGCAGGCGGAGTTCGGGCTGCGTCTCGATGCGTTGAGCCTGATGATGTTGCTGGTCGTGACTGGCGTGGGCAGTGCCATTCACATCTACTCATGGGGCTACATGCACGAGGACCGCTGTTTCAGCCGGTTCTTCGCGAGCTTGAGCCTGTTCACGTTCTCGATGCTCGGCATCGTGATGGCGAACAATTTCCTCCAAATGTTCATCTCGTGGGAGTTGGTGGGTGTGTCCAGCTATTTGCTCATCGGCTTCTGGTATGAGAAGGCCAGTGCAGCGGACGCGGCCAAGAAGGCCTTCATCACCAACCGTCTCGGCGACTTCGGCTTCATGCTGGGCATCTTGATTGTCTGGGCCGCGCTCGGGTCTTTGAACTTCGGCAAACTGGAGGCTGGACTGGCGGATAATCCTGCGGCGTTGGGCAGCCTGGCGACGCTTGGCGGACTGCTGGTTTTTTGCGGCGCGATGGGCAAGTCCGCACAATTCCCGTTGCACGTGTGGTTGCCGGACGCGATGGAAGGCCCCACGCCCGTCAGCGCGCTCATTCATGCTGCGACGATGGTGGCGGCGGGTGTTTACATGCTTTCGCGCACGTTCTTCATCTACACGCCTGAGGCATTGCAGGTCATCGCGTGGATCGGTGGGTGCACCGCCTTGCTGGCCGCATTGGTCGCGGTTCAGCAGAACGACATCAAGCGCATCCTCGCTTACTCCACCCTGTCTCAGCTCGGCTACATGGTGATGGCGGTGGGCTTGGCTGCGCCCGAAGCCGGCATGTTTCATCTGACCACGCATGCCTTCTTCAAGGCGCTCTTGTTCCTCGGCGCCGGCTCGGTCATTCATGCCATGCACCATGAGCAGGACATCTGGAGGATGGGTGGCCTCTGTAAAAAGATGCCGGTGACGTATTGGACGTTCATGGTCGGCACCATGGCGCTGGCGGGGGTGTGGCCTTTGAGCGGCTTTTTCAGCAAGGACGCCATTCTTGCCGCAGCATGGCACCACAGTATGCCGCTGTTTATCATAGGCGTCGGCGTGGCGGCCCTCACCACGTTCTACATGTTCCGCCTCGTATTCGTGGCATTCCTGGGCGGTGAACGCAGCCACGAAGTCGGTCACGCGCACGAATCGCCATGGGTCATGACCTGGCCGCTGCGGATTCTGGCGGTGTTCAGCATCGTCGGCGGGGTGATTGGTGTTGAAGCGTTGTTCGGCGGAATGTTGCACCCTGGTGGGGAACATCCGCATGGCCTGGCCGCCCAACTCGTTTATCCGTTCAAGCATGCGCCCGTGGCCGCCCTCAGTGGATTAGCTGCCTTTGGCATTGGCTTGTTTGCTGCGTGGACGCTCTATGCACGAGCCAAGGAAGACCCGCTGCCGGCCAGGATCGGCACGCTCTCACGTTGGATGCGCGACCGCTTCTACTTCGATGAACTTTACGAAGCGACCGTCATCAAAGTGCACGATGCCACCGCGGCGGTGGTGGATTGGTTTGATCGCTGGCTAATTGGTTTTGCTGCCGTGCGAGGCTCTGCCGGTGCGACGAGCCTGTTCGGCAACGTGCTGCGCTTTATTCAATCCGGCAGCTTGCAGGCGTACGCATTCCTGCTCGTGCTGGGTGTGGCCGTGATTCTGTTTTTTGTGCTGGGAAGGTAAGCAATGTCCATATTGACCTCAATCCTCGGTTTGCCGCTGTTGGCGGCGGTGGGGCTGGCGTTTGTGCCGCGTGACTACCGCTTCGTCATGCGGCTGGTGGCGTTGGGTGCCACGGCTGCGTCGGCGCTCCTGGCGGTCCTCCTGTTCTTGAAGTTCCCGGGTGCCGGGGTCAACGCCGATGGCTATCGCTTCGTTCAGCAGATCCCCTGGGTCGAGTCGCTTGGCATCAGCTACTACGTCGGGGTGGATGGCATCAATCTGGGCTTGGTGCTCATGGGTGCCATCGTTGCCTTTGCCGCAGCTTGCTGCTCGTGGAACATCAACATGCGGGAGAAGGAATTTTACGTCCTGTTGCTGGTGATGAGCGGCGGCATCCTTGGCGCGTTCGCGTCGCTGGACTTGTTCTTCTTCTACTTCTTCCACGAACTCGCGTTGATCCCGACGTTCATCATGATCGGAGTCTGGGGCCACGGTGAGCGGAAGAACCTCGCCACCTTCCAGATCACGCTGTATCTCAGCATCGGCGCATTGATCGCTCTGGTGGGGCTGATCCTGCTCTACGTCCAGTCGGGTGCGAACACCTTCAGCATCCCGGCGCTGACGCGGCACATCCAAGAGAATCCCATGGCGCCAGGTTCGCAGAACCTGATTTTCCCGATGTTGCTGTTCGGCTTTGGGATTCTGGTTTCCCTCTGGCCGTTTCACTCTTGGGCACCGCTTGGTTACGGCTCTGCTCCCACGGCCACGGCAATGTTGCACGCGGGCGTGCTCAAGAAGTTTGGCCTCTACGGGCTCATCCGTGTGGCGTTGCCGTTGATGCCTGAGGCGGCCCACGGTTGGATGCAGTTTCTCGCGTGGCTCTGCTTGGGCAATATCCTCTGGTGCGGCTTCACGGCCATGCGTCAACGTGACCTCAATTTGCTCATCGGTAATTCCAGCGTGGCGCATATGGGTTTCATCTTTCTGGGTATTGCCAGCCTGAATTTGATCGGTGTGACGGGTGCGGTGCTGGTGATGATTGCCCACGGCTTCCTGGCGGCGCTCACGTTCGGCCTGAGCGGCTACATTCGCCAGCAGACGGGCACGTTGGAGATGTCTGAGCTGGGCGGGTTGTTGCGCAAACTGCCGTTCGTGGGCGCGGCGCTCGTGATGGCGGCGATGGCGGGTTGCGGCCTGCCGGGCTTCGCCAACTTTGCAGGTGAAGTCAGCGTGTTCTTTGGCGCCTGGCAAAATGAAGCCCTGCGTGTCGTGATGGTCTTTGCGGTCTGGGGTGCGCTGGTGATCGGCGCGGTTTACATGCTGCGTGCGGTGCGCGCGGTGCTGCATGGGCCGGTGGCCGACAAATGGAACGATGTTTCAGATGCAACCAACGCCTGGCGCAAGCTGCCGTTCGCTTTGCTGCTGGCATCGCTGCTGGCGTTTGGGTTCTTCCCGCGGTTGCTGTCGGAAAAGATCAAGCCGGACGCTGAGAAGATTGTGATGATGGTGAATGCCGCGCGGCCCCTCACTCCTGCCCTCTCTGCAGCTGAAGCGGATAGCGAGGAGGCTCATGCAGCGGCGCGCTCGCGAGACACCGCCACGGAGGGCAATTAATGAACGTTCTGATTCTTAAACACGAAATAACGCTGCTGCTACTCGCGTTGGGCGTCATGCTGGCCGACCTGTGGCTGCCGCCGGAGCGCAAGCGTGGCTTGGGTTATCTGGCGTCGGCGGGCGTCGGCGCGATACTGATTTGCAGCCTGTTGACCTCCGTCCCGGAGTCGCCTTTTGCCTTCCGCCAGATGTATGTGCTCGACGGGATGGCGTTGTTCTTCAAACGGTTCTTCCTCGTGGCGACCATCCTGGTGCTGCTGATGGCGGTGGAATTCTCCGACCGCATCCAGGCGGGCATTTCGGAATACTACTCCCTCATCCTGTTTGCCTCGGCGGGCATGATGTTCGCCGCGTCTGCCAATGACTTTGCGCTGCTCTTCGTCGCACTGGAACTCATCACCGTGACGTTCTACGTGCTGGTCAGCTTTCAGCGCGGCCGGGCAACGTCTTTGGAGGCGGGGGTGAAGTATCTCATCATCGGCGCGCTGTCCTCGGCGTTCATGGTGTTTGGTATCGCCTTCATTTTCGGCACGAGTGGTTCATTCAATTTTGGCGACATCGCGGCGAAGCTGGCTTCTCCGGAGGCGGGTTTGGTGAACAATAAACTGTTCCTCTTCGGCCTGCTGTTTTTGCTCGTCGGGTTGGGTTTCAAGATTGCTGCAGTGCCCTTCCAGATTTGGGCGCCCGATGTGTATCAGGGCGCGCCCACACCCACGACGGCTTTCCTTGCCGTGGGCTCCAAAGCCGCCGGCATGGTGCTGCTGATGCGCGTGTTGTTCGTCGCCGTGCCGGAAGTGACCGCCCAATGGTGGAAGCTGCTGGTGGTGATCTCGGCGTTGACCATTCTCTACGGAAATCTTTGCGCGCTGCCCCAAACAAACATCAAGCGTCTGCTGGGTTACTCCAGTATTTCACACGCCGGGTATCTGTTGCTGGGTATCGCGGCGGCGACGACGGCGGGCCAGTCGGCAGTCCTGTACTATCTGAGTGGGTATCTGTTCACCGTGCTGGCGGCGTTCGTTGTGATCGTCCTTGTTTTGCGGGATACGGGAGCCGAGGAGATCAGTTCGCTGGCGGGCTTGCATCAGCGTTCACCGCTACTGGCAGCGGCCATGACCATTAGCATGGTCTCGCTGGCAGGCATCCCCCCGCTGGCAGGTTTTTTTGGCAAGCTCCTGCTCATCAAGTCGGCCCTGGTCGTGGGCGCAGAACATCAGTCGTTCTATTGGCTGGTCGGGATTGCGGTCGTTGGCGTGGTGATTTCCCTGGCCTATTATTTGGGCGTGGTGCGGGCGATTTATTGGGGCGGAGAGGCTGCGGAGAAGTCCGCAGTGACGCTGTCGCTCCCGGCAACATTGACCGTGGCTGCCTGTTTGGTGGGGATTTTGTTCATCGGCATTTACCCCAACCCGCTGATGAAGGCTGCGGAGGCGGCGGTGCTATCGTTCAAGTAGTCGACCGGATTGCAACTTGCGTTTTGCCGGGAGAGGCGGTTTTATAGCAATACAACCTGATTGAATTTATGGCTGACAAAGCAAACAAATACCCCGAGAACGCCGGCGGGAAGTACTACGTGGACAACCAGTGCATCGACTGCGACCTGTGCCGCGAGACCGCGCCGGATAACTTCAAGCGCAACGAGGACGGTGGTTACTCCGTCGTTTACAAGCAACCCGACAACGACGACGAAGAAGCCCGCTGCAAGGAAGCCAAGGAAGGCTGCCCGGTCGAGGCGATCGGCGACGACGGCGCATAGACAGTCCTCCGGAGATTTTGCAGCCCGCAGGCGTGGAGTCTGCGGGCTTTTCTTTTCTCACGCACAGGACGCGAAGTGCGCAAAGGGATGGGAGGCCATTCGTTGCGACCTTGGCATTCTTCGCGTGAGGCCTCTCAGCCGGTAATGCTTCGTCGTAGTAGCTCCAGGGCCTGCTGGGCGGTTATTTGCTTGAATGCCTCGCGTTCGTAGCGGTTCAGGTTCTTCGAAACGACCGTTCCGGACGAGCTGCTAACTCCGATGAAGACGGTGCCGACGGGTTTTTCCGGGGATCCGCCAGTTGGCCCGGCGATGCCGGTGACGGCGATGGAAAAGTCAGCCCCGGTTTCACGGCGGACCCCTTCGGCCATCTCGCGGCAGACTGCCTCGCTGACGGCCCCGTGGGCGGCCAGCGTTTCAGGTCGTACCCCGACAAACTTCGTCTTGGCTACGTTGGCGTAGGTCACCATCCCGGCAAGGAGGACGGCAGAAGCGCCTGGCACATTGGTGATGCGGTGGGCGATGCAGCCGCCGGTGCAGGACTCCGCGAGGGCGAGCGTTAGTCTGCCAGCGGTCAGTGTGCGCACGATGACGGTTTCGAGTTCATCATCCTCCTCGGCGAAAATGAATTTCGCGAGGAGATCCTGAACGATGTCTGCAGCCTCGCCCACGATCCGGTTCGCGGTGGGCCCGCGAGCGGCCAAACGCACATCTACTTCTCCGGGGCGGGCGCAGTAACCGAGTTGCAACCCCGCGCTGACCAGCTGGCTCAAGGGTGCCGCAATCATTTCTTGCAGCGCGGATTCGCCCAGCCCGGTGGTGCGTAGCGTCCGGCAGATGAAGGTTTCCGTCGGCATTTCGCGCTGCAGCAACGGCAGCACGTGGTTGGTGAACATGGGGTGCAGCTCACGCGGTGGCCCGGGCAACATGATTAGCCAGCGCGGGGAACGAGGGTGGAGGATGGAAGATGGTGTGTTTGCCCCGGTTCCATCCTCGATCTTACTGCCACCAGCCTCGACCTTCATCGCCAAGCCGGGGGCAGTGCCGTTTGGGTTCGGCAACACGATTGCTCCTTCGGGAACCATGGCCTGAACGAGATTGGATTCAGCCATGGGACGGTTGCGCCTTGCAAAGAACTCGCGCAGCCCAGCCACGATGGCTGGGTCCTGACGCAATGGCTTTTGGAAAAGATCGGCGATGAGTTCTCGGGTGATATCGTCGGAAGTGGGGCCAAGTCCGCCGGTGACGATGATGATGTCTGCCCGGTCAAGGGCTTCACGAACGGCTTGCTGAATGGAGGTTCCAGTATCCGGAACGCAGACCTGCCGGGCGACCAGGTAGCCGTGGTCGGAAAGCCGACGGCAGAGCCACTGCTGGTGGGTGTTCAGTGTGCGGCCCAGCAACAACTCTGAGCCGGTATTGATGAGTTCAACGTTCATCGAGCGGGAGTGTCGGGGTGAATCTCCATCAGCGCAAGGCATCGGCGTCGGTTTTCAACTCACGGGGCAGGAAGCAAATCTTTGGCGTAAGCGGGATGAGCGGGTGCGCCGCCGGTGTGCCAGAACAAGAGCGGTTCGACACGTTTGAAACGGCCCCTGCGGATTTGGTCAATCAAGCCGCCCAACGCGCGACCCGAGTTTGCGGAATCCACCGGGACGCCTTCGTGGCGGGTCATCAGGGTGATCGCATCGCGTTCCGCGTCGTTCACCATGCCGTAGCCGCGGCCTCGATGCTATAGATTACGCTCAAGTCAGACGGTTTGAGGCGCACGCCAGTCCCGATCCATGCCGCGCACTCGTTGGCAATGTCCGCCAGCTCCTCCTCTAACGGATGGGTCTCGGGATCATCGCGGTTGATGGACAAGCCATGCACTTGGCGATCGAACCCGGCCAGCTTGGCGCCCAACGCCATGCCTGCTTGGGGCCGCCCGAGCTGGTGCCGAAAATGTATGTTCCACCCGCGGGCATTGGCGGCGCAATTCCTCAACCAACTTGAACATGGCGATCACGTAGCCGGTGGCGCCGATTCCATTCGAGCCGCCCACGGGAATGACGCAGGGCTTGCTGCGCCCGCAGTTGTTTGGGCAGCTCCTTCAGCTTCGCGCCGCGCTGGGCCTTTCAATCCAATGCCCGGATGCGCCGAGTGGAGCGTCCAACAGAACATCGCCATTCGGCACGTCGGGCCGAGTGCCGTTAATCACGAGTCCGCATTTGAGGCCCGCCAAGGCAGCTGCTGCAGCCGTCTATTGGCAATGATTCGACTGGCCAGGCCCTCTGGCCATCGCGCTTGATCCGAAGGCTGGGATCGCCCAGCAATTTCGTCGAGGCGGGCAGGGGATGGATCGGCGTGGGCAGGCAGGCCAGGGGAAACGGGGGAAGGCTCTCAAGGTGCATGGGGCGGAATTAAATCAGGAATGCCCAAGCGAGCAACCTGCAGGCATCGGGGCGAAAGCGAAGGAATACCCTTTGAATCAACAAAGAAAGTGTTTCCAAAATTAGGGTCCTTCGCCATCTTTTGAGTGATGCCGAACTCCATTAAAGCCGCGGAAAAAGTTTTTCACGGCGTTGCTGTGTCCCCGGGAGTGGGGCAGGGCAAGGCTTTGGTGCTTGGCAAACCCAGCCACTCCTCCGTCAAAATTCAGACCATCAGCGAGGCGCATGTCACCGTTGAAATCCAACGCTTCGAGCGGGCGCTGGTGCTGACCCGGCAACAGTTGATCGAGGTCCAGAAGAAACTCTCCGAACGTACCGGCGGTGAGCATGACAGCATCTTCGAGGCGCACCTGTTGGTGCTGGATGATCCCGAGTTGAACAACGAGGTGTTGCGCCTGATCCAGAGTCAGCACTGCAACGCGGAGTTCGCGTATCACTCGGTCGCAGAGCGCTACGCCTCCTCCCTAGCAGCGGTCGAGGATGATTACTTGCGCGAACGGGCCGGGGACATGCGCGATATCGCTTCTCGCGTGCTGAACAACTTGCGCGGCAACGGTGATGAGGCCGATTTGCGCCATGTGTTGAAGGAACCTTGCATCATTGTGGCGCACGATCTCGCGCCTTCACAAACCGCGCAGATGGATCACGACAAAGTGCTGGGCTTTGCGACGGATGTGGGCAGCAGAACTTCGCACACGGCAATCATGGCTCGCTCGATGGAAATCCCCGCGGTGGTGGGCCTTAAGACAATCACCAGCGAAATCTCCACGGGCGATTTCGTCCTGCTGGATGGCGTCAACGGCGTCATCATCATCAATCCCTCCGCGCGCACGCTGGCCGAATATGGCCAGCTGGAGGCGCAGCAAGAGTCGTTGCATGACAAGCTGCGCGAGTTGCAGCACGAGCCGGCGATTACAGCGGACGGGCATCGCATCACGCTTTCTGGAAATGTCGAGCACGCCGATGACGCGCAGGCGATCATTGATTGCGGCGCGGAGGGCATCGGGCTGTTCCGGTCCGAATACCTCTTCATCAACCAGGCTGAACTGCCCACCGAGGAAGAGCAGTTTCAAGCTTATCACAAGGCAGCAGCAGCGTTAAAGCCTGCGCCAGTGGTTATCCGAACCCTGGATTTGGGTGGCGACAAATTCCGCTCCCACACGGATGTGCCCGATGAGATGAATCCTTTTTTGGGCTGGCGGGCCATACGGTTTTGCTTGGAGGAACAGGAAGTGTTCCGGGCGCAGTTGCGGGCCATTCTGCGAGCCAGCGTCGTGGGCAACGTCAAGCTGATGTATCCGATGATCTCGGGCTTGGAGGAGCTGATCCGCGCAAATGCGTTGCTCGATGAGTGCCGGGGTGAGTTGCGGGCTGCGAAGATCCCCTTCGATGAAAACATGGAAGTGGGCATCATGATTGAGACTCCGTCGGCCGCGTTGACGGCGGATGCCCTGGCAAAGCGCGCCAAATTCTTCAGCATCGGGACCAACGACCTGATCCAGTATTCGCTGGCGGTGGACCGGACCAATGAGAAGATTGCGCACCTCTACGAACCGACGCATCCAGCGATTGTGCGCCTGATCAAGTTGACCGTGGATGCCGCCCACAAGGCGGGCCATTGGGCCGGCGTTTGCGGTGAAATGGCCGGGGAACTGCATTTGGTGCCGCTGCTGCTGGGTTTGGGCGTGGATGAATTAAGCGCCGCACCCCCGACGGTTCCGCAGATCAAATTCCTCATCCGCCAGTTGAAGATGAGCGAAGCCAGCCAACTCGCGGCATTCGCGTTGCAGTGCGAATCCAGCGCCGAAATCCTCGACCGCTGCAAGGCGTTAGCGAGGCAAAGTGCGCCCCAGTTATTCCCTTGAGGCCGTCTGGACCGGCGGTTCTCTCCGCATTTCCCCTTTGATGCGCCAGAGCAAACGGCCTAAGCTGCGCCCATGAAGAATTCTGGAAGAGCGGGCAAAGCCGCACGGCGCATGTTGCTGTGGACGTTTGTCGCGCTGGCTGCGCTGGCGGCCGTGGGATTGTTGGCCGTGTTCGTCGGTCCTGTCATGGTGACGGTGGCCACGGTGATGTTCGTGCTGTGGGTTCCGTTCGCTCTGTTCACGCTCTACTTCTTTCGCGATCCCGATGCGCAGGTGCCCGCCGGGCCGGGTTTGGTGGTGTCGCCCGGGCACGGCAAGGTGGATGTGATCGACGTCATGCATGAGCCGCGATTCATGCAGGGAGAGTGCCGCCGCATCTCCATCTTCCTTTCCGTGTTCGACGTGCATGTGCAGAACGCGCCGGTCAGCGGCAGGGTCAGCTACTTCAAATACACCGAGGGCAAATTCCTCAACGCCCTCAAGACGGAATCCGCCGCGCACAATGAAAACATTCTCGTCGGCATCACGGCGGCGGACCCCGCGGGCGAGAAGGTAGGCGTGCGGTTGATCACGGGGCTGATTGCCCGGCGGCTTGTGCCATGGATCGAGATGGACGAAGAGATCCAACGCGGCGAGCGCATCAGCTTGATCCAATTCGGTTCACGCGTGGATGTCTACCTGCCGATGCATGCCAAGGTTTCCGTGAAGCTGGGGGACCGTGCCGTGGGCGGAGAGACGGTGCTGGCCACTTTCGAATGAACATGAATGGCGCTCCAGAAACTGGCCGGGATCAGGCGGCGGACAGCGCGCGGCTGAAGATCTATTTTCTGCCGAATCTCCTCACGGCGGGCAACTTGTTCTGCGGGTTTCTCGCGCTGACCAAGATCGTTGAAGCTGACCAGTCAAACTTCACCGTCTTCAACCAGGCCATCATGCATGCCCTGTTTCTCATCCTGCTGGCCTGCCTGTTCGACTTGCTGGACGGCCGTGTGGCGCGCATGGTGGGGAGCGAGAGCCCCTTCGGGCGGGAGTTTGATTCACTGGCGGACATCGTCTCCTTCGGCGCGGCGCCCGCGTTTCTCGTGCATCGCGTGGTGCTGGCCGATGTCTTTCCTGATCCGTATCACGCCTTCGGCTGGTTCATCGCCAGTGTCTATCTGATTTGCGGTGCGTTCCGGCTGGCCCGGTTCAACTGTCTGGCCGCCATGCAGGGAAACGGTGGCGGCAAGGAGTTCCTCGGGTTCCCAATCCCGGCCGCCGCCGGTTTGGTGGCGTCGTTGACTCTTTTGCTGCTCTGGCTGAACGAGCGTGACTTCCCGCAAACCAAGTGGCGCTACGTGCTGCCCGGCATCATGATCTTCCTCTCCGCCATGATGGTCAGCGAGGTGCGCTACCCGAGCTTCAAGTCACTGGACTTCCGGGCCAAGCGCTCTTTCCTCAAGATGGTCATCATCGTGGTGACGCTTGGCTTCTTTGTGATTCTCTGGGAGAAGGTATTACCGGTTGCCGCTCCGGCATGCTTCGCCATCTATCTGCTCTACGGTTTCGTGCGGCCCTGGCTCCCTCGCCGGACGAAGGATGCGATCGAAGAGGAGGATGATGACGAAGGTGAGCCTTCGGCTGCCGGAAGAAGCTGACGGATGGACGGACTGCACCCATTGTTTATCGCCGGGCTAACGGGGCTGATCAGCGGCCTCCTCTTGTGCATTCCGGTTGGCCCCATCAACCTCATCATCATCAACGAGGGCGCGAAGCGCGGTTTCCGCTGGCCCTTTCTCATCGGGCTGGGCGCTACGCTGATGGAGGTGATCTATTGCTTCTTTGCATTCACGGGGTTCGCGTCGTTCTTCCAGCGGGGCTTGGTCAAAGCGGTGATGGAATTGTGCAGCTTCGTTTTCCTGCTGGTGATCGGCATCAAGTTCACCATGGCGAAATCAGTGGAGGCGCCTTTGCACCTTTCCGCCAAGGCCGACGCGCTCGAGCATCGCATCGAGGAACGGCTCAATCCGCACTCGGCGTTTTGGATCGGCTTCGTGCGCGTGTTGGCGAATCCCGGCGTGTTCCTGGGTTGGATTGTGCTCGCGGCGACCTTCATCTCGCGCGAATGGGTGATGTCGGACTGGCCCAGCAAGCTGATCTGTATCGCGGGCGTCGCGCTCAGCATCGGGGGATGGTTCACAGGGTTGAGCTGGCTTTCTTCGCTTGGTCATCGCCGCATCAGCCAGTTGGGCCTGCTGCGGATGGAACGCATCTCTGGAATCATCATCCTCGGCCTCGCCATTGCCCACGGTGTTCACATCGTGTGGGAACTGTCCAAGCACAAGGGATGAGCGACGGGTCCTCTTGCTCATGATCTCGATCTGCTGTGGGATGGCAGGCGATTGGGGGCAAGATTGTGGTTCCGAGGGGGATAAAATCAGCGCACGCGCAGGTAAATGCACTTCAGATACTGCGCTTCCGGGAAGGTGGCGTGGTGGTCCGGCGCATGGAGCGTGGTGCCAAGTTCTTCAATCCGCCGGCTGCTCCGGCTTGCAGATTGTCTCACCGCGCCGAAGAATTCCTCGGCGCTCACGTGCGCGGAGCAGGAGGCTGCTACCAGCACGCCGTGCGGGCGCAACAGCCGCAGTGCATTCGTGTTGAGCTTTCCGTAGGCCTGGATTGCCCCGCTGCGCTCCGCCTCACGCTTGGCCAGCGATGGCGGATCCACGATCACCACATCGAACTGGTTGGGTCGTCCCTGCTCCAGCCATTTGAACGCGTCCGTCTGGAGGGTCTGGTGCTGGCATGCGGCAACGACGGGGCTGGCCAAGTTGAGTTGAAAGTTCCGCTGGGCGGCGGCGAGGGCATGCGCACTGAGGTCGAGGTCGGTCACGGACTTCGCCCCGCCGCGCGCGGCATACAGTGAGAAGCCGCCCGAGAAACTAAACGCGTTCAAAACATCCGCCCCCAGCGAAAAGGATTCCACGCGGCGCCGGTTCTCCCGCTGGTCCAGAAAGAATCCGGTCTTCTGTCCACGAAGCACGTCGGCCTCAAACCGGATGCCTGACTCGAGGAATGTCACCACGCCTTCCAGCGGCGGGCCTTGAAGGATCTGCCCGTCTTTCAGCCCGGCAGCGTCGGCCGCATCCTGAATGTTGCGGCTCAACCGCAAGACCAGCCGCTCAGGATGGGTCGCCTCAAGAATCCGACGTTGAACCTCGGCAAGACGCGGGAACCACGCGGCCGTGTAGAGCTTGAGCACGAGCGTGGCGTCGTAGCGGTCGAGCACCAACCCGGGCCAGCCGTCGCTTTCGCCGTTGATGAGCCGCAGGCCGTTCGTTTGCGGGTCGGCGATACCATCGCGGTGCGCCAAAGCTTGCTCCAGGCGCGCCCGCCACCAGGCTTCGTTGAGCGTTGCCGGCCTGCCGCAATGCAACACGCGGACCCTCAACGGCGACTCCGGGTCGAAGAGTCCCACGGCGAGAAAGGAGTCCTTGCGATCATAGATCACGGCCATTTCGCCGGCCTGTCCTTCGCGATTCTGACTGCGGATGCTGTCGGAATAAACCCACGGATGACCGCCTCGCACGATGGACTCAGCGGTGGCTGTTAGCGTCAACTTCAGCCGCGGCAGGCCGGGTGAACTGCTGGCGGAGGGTGTCATCAGCGGGCGGCTCCGTTTGATCGCATCGCGTCGAGGTAAATTTCCATTGCTTGGGCGAATGCGGGTGTCTCCGCAACGCCATCGTTGTGGTCGCCCGTGATCTCCACCAGCCGCTTCGGTTCATTGGCGACCGCGAAGTTGCGCTCCGCATGATGGAAAGGGATCAAGCGGTCCGACCGGCTGTGCAAGATCAAGGCGGGCACGCGGATGTTTGGCAGCCTGCTGCGCGTGTCGTAGCGGATGCTGCCCAAGGTGCGCACGGGGAGAAGGGGGAACAGTTCCGCGCCGAGATCGGTGACGCTGGTGAAGGTGCTTTGCAGGATCAACCCGCCGACCGGTTCTCGCACGGCCAGTTCGCTGGCGATGCCGCCTCCCAGCGATTCGCCGTAAACGACGATGTTGGTGCCGGCATATCCCTGTTGGCCCAGCCAAGCGAACGCCGCCTGTGCGTCGCGGTAGGTTCCCTCTTCATTGGGCCGGCCTTGGCTGCGACCGTAGCCACGATAGTCAAAGGCGAGCACGTTCACTCCCGCGTGCAGCAGGGCGTCATACAGCCCGAGCCGATGACTGATGTTGCCGCCATTGCCGTGGCAGACGATCACGGCGAGATGGCGCCGGGGTGAATTGGCGTTCGCCGGAAAGAACCAGGCGTTCAGGCGGAGGCCGTCGCTGGTGGAGAAGTAAACATCCTCCCACGCCCGGCCGAGTTCATCCCCGGTGAGGTGGAACGAATGGCTCGGGTGGTAGGTTTGTTTATGTTCGAACCAGCGCAGCATGAGCAACAGGGCCACGGACACCACAGCGAGTTTAGCGAGTCGCTTTAGCCAACGTCGCTGGGTGTCCGCAATCATGCGCCAGCTTTTCAAGATAATTTCCCAACTGCAAGGCGCGGGAATCATGGCCATGGACAACTGCAGCGGGCATTTCCGGGAATCCTGGTCCGGAACGGATCGATTCTGAGGCAGCTTTTCCCGTCCGATGATTGGCGCCTCGGGCTCACCTTGGGGGGGTAACGCAATCTCCGCGCCGGTTCCCATGATACGCCACTTGCGCGGGGACGCGAAGAAGTTAGGTTTTCCGCGTGAACGCCGAGCCGCGCGAACCCTTTCCGGAATCCAAGCCGGCCGAAGCGTGCCCGATTGACGCGGATGTCACCGGCGAATACTGGCGCTGGTGTCCGAGGTGCGGGCATGAGCTGCACAACGAGAAGTGCAAGCTGCGCTGTCCGCAGTGTCATTACTTCATGAGTTGTTCGGACTTTGACTGACCAGGCTGCCTCGCCTGGGCAGCACCTGCTCACTTCGCGCCGCTCACTCGCAAGTCATCGAATTGGATCGGTTCGCCGGAGAACGGACTTCCCAACACCGAGGCTTGCCCCGCGATGGGCGGTTCAGTTGCTTGGATTTCAATGGGCCAGGCCGCCGGGGCAGAATCGCCCTCGCTCCAAGCCCGCGCTTTGATGGCCCAAGCTCTCTCGCCTTTCTGCGAAATCTGCAGCTGGCAATGCGTCCACGTGCCTGATTTCCATTGGAAAGGCGCGTTGGTCACTATTTGGGTGTCGAGCAACAGCTCGATGGCATCCTTGGCCGGAGCCACTTGAATCTTGTAGCCCGCCACGCCGCCCAATCCGACGCCAAAGGTGGGCATGCGCCGTACCTTGCGTTGGGAGAGTATCCGCGCCTCGGCCGTCACGTTGGCATTCGTAACCGGGCCAAAGAGAACCGAGTGGCTGTCTAGCGGGGCGCCGGGCAGTTCGAGCAATCTGTTCGTGCCTGACTCTTTCACCTCAAACTCACCTTGAATGACCATGAATGAATCGGGCAGGGGGCCGGCGGATGTTTGAGAGAAGTCCTCGCTGAACAGGGGTGGCTGGGCGGGTGAAGTGTCGGCGGAGTGCGACGTGACCGGGTTGAGTATCGCGACCACCAAGGCCAGAGGCATTTGCAGCAGGGTGAAACGGGCTATTCTCATAAGAACGTTCATCGTGAGGTTTCTGACGCTCCGCGCAACCCCGAACATTCAGGTTTGTTGCCGGGACAACGCCTGTGCGCCTTGCCCGAAGTTCAGAACATCCGGTCAAAGTCGCGGTTGTCGCGGGCCTCCCGCCACCAAGTCGGTTCGGCTGAGGTTCGCTTCATATGCAGCAAGTCTTTGCCGGCCAGTCGAAGCAGCCAGCCTAGCGGTGTCACCAGGAACAGGAAAAAGAGGAACAAGAGTACCTTCCCGAACACGAGGCCGATGTGGTAGCTGATCGTCATCCCCATGCGATAGAAGCCACGAAACCATTGCGGCCGAATCAGCGACACGACCAGCACCGCCAGCACCACGGCGGTGACGAGGACAGGCAGGTGCAGGGAGAGCTTCCCGCGCCACCACGCCAGCCACACGATCAGTGTAGGTGTCGCGCCCATCACGGCGACGAACTTTTGCCACTCACCGGGCTCTTCTTTCAGTCGCAGCATGGCATCAATCGGGTACGGGGTGGAAGGATTGGTTTACGACCTGCACTGGTTGCGCGGTGCGCTCGAGGAGAAAGTTGCCGATGGCGAGGTGGTCCATCTCGGTGTTCACGAAACAGCGATACGCGTCGTCGGGGGTGCAAGCGACGGGTTCACCGCGCACGTTGAAGGAGGTGTTCACCAGCATCGGGCAGCCCGTCTTTTGCTCAAAGCGCTGGAGCAACGCGTGAAATAGCGGGTTCTGGCGGGTGGAAATCGTTTGCACCCGGGCGGAGTAATCAACGTGCGTCACCGCTGGGATGCGCGAGCGGATTTGCTTCAGCCGTTCCAAGCCGTTGGCCGGCGTGTGTTGCGCGATGCGCTGGCGGGGATGAACCGGCGCCACGACCAACATGTAAGGCGAGGGGCAATCCAGTTCGAAGAACTCCGCCGCGCGTTCCTCCAGCACGGCCGGTGCGAACGGACGGAAGGATTCACGGAACTTCACTTTGAGGTTCAACACCGACTGCATCCGGTGCGAGCGTGGGTCCCCGAGAATCGAGCGATGCCCCAGCGCCCGCGGGCCGAATTCCATCCGGCCCTGCACCCAACCCACGACTTTCTCATTTGCCAGCAGGTCGGTTACGCGCGTCAGCAGTTCCGGCTCGGTCAGCCGCTGATAGACTGCGCCGTGTTGCTTCAACACCGCTTCGATTTCATCATCGGAAAACTCCGGCCCGAGAAACGCGCCCTGCATGGCGTCAGGCTGCTGAACGGTGCGGGGCTGCGGGTTATCCTTGCGCAGATGCCAGACGGCGAGCGCAGCGCCGAGCGCACCCCCGGCATCCCCGGCCGCGGGTTGAATCCAGATCCGGTCGAAGATCTTTTCGCGCTGGATGATTCCGTTGGCGACACAATTGAGCGCCACGCCACCGGCAAGGCAGAGGTTGCGTTGGCCGGTGAGTTCGCGTGCATGCCGGGCCAGCTTGAGCATGATTTGCTCGGTCACCACTTGGATGGAACGCGCGACGTCCATGTGCCGTTGTTCGACCGGTGTTTCGGGCGGACGCGGCGGGCCGCCGAACAACGCATCGAACTGGGTGTTGGTCATCCGCAGATCGCGCAGGAACGAGAAGTATTCGAGGTTCAGCTTGAGCGAGCCGTCCTCCTTCACTTCGACCAGATGCTTGTAGATGGTGTCCACGAACCGCGGTTCGCCGTAGGGCGCGAGGCCCATGAGCTTGTATTCGCCGGAATTGATTCGGAACCCGCAGTAGGCCGTGAACGCGGAGTAGAGCAGGCCCAGCGAATGGGGAAAGCGCAGTTCCCGCAGAATCTTGAGATCGTTCCCTCGTCCGATGCCCACCGTGGTGGTGGCCCATTCGCCCACACCGTCCACCGTAAGGATGGCCGCCTCTTCAAACGGCGACGGGAAAAATGCGCTGGCCGCATGCGACTGATGGTGTTCGGTGAACAGGATGGGGCATTCGTCCCGCAACCCGGGCATTTCGTAGCGCAGGGTGCCGCGCAGATTCAGCTTCTCACCCAGCCAAGTCGGCAGCACTCGGGGAAAGGTGCTCCACCCGCCGGGCGCCACGGCGAGGTAGGACTCCAACATCCGCGTGAACTTTATGATCGGCTTGTCATAGAAGACCACCGCGTCCAGTTGGGAAACGTCCAGACCGGCCTGTTTCAGGCAGAAGGTCAAGGCGTTCCTGGGGAAGCGCTCGTCGTTCTTGCGGCGGCTGAAGCGTTCCTCCTGCGCGGCGGCGACGATGCGACCATCGCTCAACAGCGCCGCTGCCGAGTCGTGGTAATAGGCCGAGATGCCGAGCAGGTGACGCACGGGTTACATGAAGGGATACATCAAGGGCGCCAGCACCGACCCGCCGCTGAAGACGATGAGTGCCGCCAGGACCAGCAACATGATGACCAGCGGGATCAGCCACCATTTCTTCTCCTGTTTGAGGAAGGTCAGAAACTCTTTGAACAGTTGCCACATAGGTTGCGTGCTGGATTGATGGGCACAATAAAGCACGCGGACACAATGCTGGCCAATGCCAAATTCGACGGCCTGGCTCGCATGTTCATGCGAAGGCGTGGGAAAGGTCCGCCTGCCCACCAAACCAGCACGGCGATCCTTAAACTAAGGCCAGACCCAGTTGAAGGGGAATTGGAGGCGGTAGAACTGGAGCCGGCCGGCGCCGGGGACTGGGATGACTTGCGTCGTGTTGGTGCTGGGGGTAGGTGTACGCGTTGGTCCAAGTTGTGAGACTGCTGCTGGATTGCACCCCGCCGCTCCGTCCGATGGCGAGGTTGACGGCGGTGAGTTGGTTCGTGCCATTGCTGCTGGTGATGGAGCCGATGCGTGCAGGCCAAATCAGTTCGTGCGCTTCCGGGGCGAAGAGCATCCGGAGCTTGGCGGTGGGATGTACCGCGCGATCGCGGTTGTTGAGATTTGAGAAGATGTCCGCGACCTCGACGTTTGCGTCGTTGGGCGCGAGCACGCAGGTGAGCGTGGGGAAGGTGACGTCGCTGACCTCGTCGATGAAGAGATGCGTCGTGGTGTAATTGGCGCTGACGCCATTCACGGTGAGCACGGGCTGGGCGCTGGCAGTCAGCGTTGCTAGCGCAAAAAGCGCGGTCCAAAACTCTTTCATGGGTGGAAGGGAAGAACGCTAGGGCATCACCTGGATGCGGTAATACTTCTGATCCGCAGCGGGTGTGGTGTCGTAGTAGAACGTCGTCGAACCGCTGGCCTGGATGGTCGGGCTGACCGGTTCGAGCGGCAGGGCAAAGTTTGTCGTGGCGAGGACCTGATAGTTGATGCCCGGGACGCTGTCCCAGACGACTAACTGGCTGCCGTCCTCCAGACCTGTGATGCGCAACGCGGAGGCAGAATCGTTCGGGTTGGTGCCCGCGATGGCCTCGGCGGCATCCGTCATGCCGTCGCCATCCGTGTCCAGGGTGGGTGGGGGCGGATACACGGCGTTCACGGTGCGCGTGTCGTTCAACACCACCGTGCCGTTGAACGTGGCCTCAAGCACGTTCGTGCCGGCTGGAATATTGCCCCACCGATAGAAGAGCGAGTTGTAACCCGGCCCGCACGTCGGACTCGTGCCGAAGATGAAGTTGGTGCTGTTCACGGTCACGCCGTTCACCTTGAGCGTGTAATTGGTGAGCTGCGCCGTCTCGGGGTTCACCGTGGTGTTGCACACGAACACATTCACCGTCGAGTTCGTCGTGGCGAGGTTGATGGTGCCGTTCGCGGCGGGTTGCGAAATGTAAAGGATGCGGGCGGGGGCGGCGGTGTTCACCGTGCGCACCACCGTGGTGACGCGGTTGGAATAGACCGCCGTCGTCGCTTCCTTCACGCGCGCGGTGATGTTGGCGGTGCCGCTGTTGGGCACGCCGTAATACGTGAAGCGCCATTCACGCGGCAGGTTCGGGAACTGCACATTCAGCGTCGCATTGGGAGTGACTTCGGTGGCGGCGACGAACACCGGCACGCCGTTGGTGTTGCCGTTGCCGTTGTTCAGGCCGGTCTGCGCGTCGTCATTGGAAGCGATGCTGTCGGCAATGTTGATCTCGACGCCTGTGGCCGTGGCGTCGGTGCGGACGGCGATCTGATAAACCGCGTTGAAGATGGTGGCGTTGTTGGTGTTGGGCAGCGCAACCGCCGCGGCCGGCGGCGCAGCGTCATAATAGAACGTCTGCGCAAACGTGTTGAACACCGACGACTTGTTGGTGCGCGGCAGGAAAGCCCGTGCGCGAACGATGTGATAACCCTCCTGCAAGCCCGTGACGACGTCGTTCGTGTTGCGGTTGTTGTGCAGCCAGACCGTGGCGCTCGTTGGATTGAAGTTGGTGATGGCAAAAGTGGTTCGCCCGAACCGCTTCACATCCAGGTTGTCGCCGATGGGTTGGATGGAGTCGTTGAACAGGGCGATCTTGTAGCGGATTTGCGCGCCGCCGGTGTTGTCCACCGCCGGGATGGTGGCCTTCCACCAATCGATGTTGCCGTCGATGGCATCGTCATTCACAAAGCTGCCTGAGACGACTTTGGTGGTGCCGCGTCCCACGCCGAAGGCGCCCTCGGGGTTCGTGCCATCGGTCGTGTAATAGACCAGGCAGCGGCTGACCTGGAACTGAAACCCGGCGCGCACATGAATATCCACCGCCTGTCCAGCGGTTGGGTTCAGCGGAGAGCGCTGCGTGCCGCCGCCCGCGCCGACGTAGCCATTGGTGGTGCCGGGGTTGTGCGTGGCCCACGCCGCGGTCCCCACGGTGAGCGTCCAATCGTTGCCCGTGCCGTTTACGATCAGGGTGTTCGTCGTGCCCACGGTGTAGTGGTAGGTCTCTGCGCCATCAGAGACGGTGTTGTTGCGATTGGTCACTTGGGCGGCGAATTTCTCGGCGCCGTAGCGGGAAACGAACGCCGTTTGTTCGTAGCCCAAAAATACGTCGGTTGCTTCGCCTGGCCGATTGTCCCGCTTGTCCAAGTGGGTCGAACCGAGGTTCAAGTGGCTGTTCAGATCAATCCCGCCGTCCAGCTTGGCGAGGAGGTTGTTTGCAGACGAGTCGGTCTCGAAGAAAATGTCGAAATTGGCATTCGTCAGCACCGGGATGTCGATCGCGTAGGTCTTGTTGGAGACGTTCACGCCCGTGATCAAGTTGCCCTGGTCATCCACACTGCCGCGCATCTTGAAAGGATAGGCTGGGAGAAAATTGGTGTCTCCGTTCAAGCCGTCACGCCGGCAGGTCGTGACGCGCAGTGGGCTCGCCCCATTCTGGCGGAATTGGATCACATCCCGGCGATTGTTGGCCTTGCTCGCTTCGGGCCATTGATAGCCGTAGGCCACGTAGCCGCCGCTGGGGACGAGGATTTCAATCGCGCCGCCGCCGACGGGAATGGTTTGCCCGCCGACATAGACGGTGCTGCCGCCGCTGCCGCTCGCGGCTGCGCGGCTGTTGGTGGCCGGGCGAACGGTGGCCTTCTTGTAAGTGCGATCGTAGCCCGGGGTGGACGTGGCGAGTTGCACGAGCACGGACCCGGGTGGAAAACTCACGGCAATGCCTTGCGCATCGCCGCCGGTGCCGGGCGGCTTGTTCACGCCTGCCGGGAAGGTTTCGCCCTCGCCATCGACGAACGCGATGTCGCCGGGGAAGCCGTAATTGTCGTTCATCGCGAACAACACCACGGTCTGGTCCGCGGCGCTGCCGGACTCGCGATAGTCGTAGCGCTCGAACGCCGCGATGTCGGCGTCGCTCCAACGGGGCCGCGTGCCGCCGCGCGACAGTTGGTGATGCAGGTAGGCGAGTTCCGGCATCTTGGGGTCACCGAACTGGCCCAGGTAGGGCGCGCTGGCGATCTTCGGGAAATAGTCCGGCGCGCCCGATTCATTGTAGCCATCGGAATAGATGGAGGGGAGGCCCTCACGGAAAAAGTTGTAGGCATTGTGCAGTTCGCGGCGGATGGAGATGTTGTCGTCATGGCTCTGCGCGAAGAGGACGCTTTGCGCCCCGGGGAAGGCGCTGGGGTAAGGCTCGTAATCGCGTTGATCAAGGCCGGCGAGCGTTCCGCCGGGGTTGCCGAACTTGTTGTTGAACTCGAAGTGATAGGGCGTGTTCAGCAGGCGCATCCCGCGATCGAGGTACTCCTGAAAGCTGGGCGGTTCGCCCAGGTGCTCGCCGAACAGCAGCGCATCGTTGCGGGGGGCCTCAGTGTCGAAGCAACTGTTGCGGTTGTCGTCGCCTTCCTCGTAGCCGTAACCGGTGGTGTTCGTGCCATAACCATGCACATGGTCGAACATCGTCTGGATCCCGCCAAGGTAGCCGAAAGGCGTCGCCGTGGTGTCGCCGAAGAACGTAGCGGGCGTGTGCTTCACCGCGTCGAGCCGGAAGCCATCACAACGCGTCTCCGCCATGATCCACATGGCGGACCGGATGAGATACGAGCCGAGGTCCTCGATGACTGGGTCGCCATTGGTGGAATTGAACGGACGCCACGGGCCATTGATCGCGGGCAGGTTGGTGTCCATGTAGTAATGCGGGAAGCCCGGCTGGCGGAGGAAGGAAACTTTGTTCGTGGTGTTCCCCTCGTTCAGGCCGAAGTTGTTGTTCACGCTGCCTGGCTCGTTGGCGAGGTCGAGCAGGCCGAAGAGCGGACGGTTCTGGACCTCGAACAGACTGTTGTAGTTGTTCACCGGATCCCAGTTGCGATACGTGCCGTCGGCTTGGCGGCGCACGTGGAAATCCTCGATGGTCAGGCCCGGATAAAGATTGGTGGGGGTGCTTAGCGTGTAGCGGGGCACATCAAAGCCGCGATGGTTCATGATGTTGTCGAAATACACGCGGATGCCGAAGCGATGCGCCGTGGCGACGAGTTGCTGCAGTTCCGCCTTGGTGCCGTAACGCGTGCGGACCGTGCCGCGTTGATTCAGATCGCCGAGATCGAAAGGGTCGAACAAGTCGTAGCCGACGGAGAACACGCTGCCGGCTTTGGCGGGCGGCGGCAGCCACAGGCTGGTGTAACCGGCTTCGGCGATCTCGGGAATCTTCTGCGTGAGCTCATCCCAATTCACGTTGAATAACTGCAGCATCGCCTCGGCGCGCGCGGCGGGGCGGCTGCCGCCGAGCAGGGCGATCAGCATGAGAAACAGGCCGGCGGTCCGGATGAACGACGTGCTCCTGCGGTGGCGACGAAATGTTTTAAGAGAAAGCATGGGGTGCGAATCAAGGTTGCGCGTGGCAAGTGTAGTCTAAGGGGCTGAGCCTCTCAAACAACCGCACGAAAATGCGGTGTTGAGCCACGGCTCGGGCAGCTAAGGTGACGTTGAAAGCTTTGTCCCAAGACATGAAGTTGTCCCTTACAGTTCTGCGGGCGCTGGCGTTGCTGGCAGCCGCTCTGCCCGCGGCTCAAGCGAACAACTCGGTTCACTTGGCCTGCCACTGGCATTTGCACCAGCCAATTTACTGGCCGGAGCGTAATCCGAATGGCAGCCAGACGAATCGTTACCAGTTCGCGGCGGACTCCATCAATTTGAAGCTGGCCAACGCGGGCAACTTCTATCCTGGATCAACCTACAAACATCCGCGCAACGCCCTCGTCAGCGGTGACGGTGGCGAATTTGATGCGGTCTTCGACAAGGCGGACCGGGTCCAGGCCTATCAGGGCGGTGGTTTGAGTTCCATCAACACCATTCTCTCGCATCCTGATGGCGGCGCTTCGGTCAGCTACTCCGGAGCGTTGCAGGAGAATATCTGGTCACTCGGCAGCGCGGGCATGTATGGCTACGGTTCCGGTTGGAACAGCGGCTACACGACGGCCCGCGGTTCATCGGCGACGTATCGCACCACGGGTGGCTATCCTCGGGCGGACATGGTGGGGCAGACGTATCACCACGCGTTCAGTCCGTTGCTGCCGAAAAGCGTTCTGCGGAAGGAAATTCAAATCTTCAAGGAGGTTTGGTGGAAAAGTTGGGGCGGCAATCCCGACAAAAGTGATCACTCGAAAGGATTCTGGCCGATTGAGGCTGCGTTCTCCGAAACGATCATCCCCATCCTCGCTGAAGAGGGCTACGAGTGGAGCATCATTGCCAATAGTCACCTCGCCCGCACGTGTTCTAACTATCTCGACGTGGCGCAGAAGGGGAATAGCGGCTGGAACTGTGATCCGCCCAATCGCGGGGACCAAGTCGGGCCAACGGTTCCCGCAAACCAGTGGTGGAATGGCACGATTGACGGGCGCGGCGGTGCGTTCCCGGCCCCATTCGCCTACCAGGCGCATCGGACCAAATACGTGAATCCGGCCAACGGTGCCGAGAGCTTCATCACCGTGGTGCCGATGTGCGACTTGCTCAGCTACCAAAACGGGTTCGGCACGATGGGCACGGGCGACATCGACGCGCACATCGCGCCCTTCAACGACCCGGCACGACCGAGCATCGTCCTGATGGCGCACGACGGGGACAACGCCTGGGGCGGCGGCAACAGCTATTATCAGGAATCAGTGCCTGGTTTGTTCAATGCCGCTGCGGCGAAGGGCTATCGCCCCACCACCATCCAGCAGTTCCTCGCTGACCATCCCGTGCCCGCCAATGCCGTCGTCCATGTCGAAGACGGCGCGTGGGTGAATGCTGCCGGTGACTGGGGCCATCCGCAGTTCATCAACTGGCTTTGGCCGCCTACGCGCGCTTCGAGCGACCCCGCCTACAACGCCACCGATCCGCGCACGTGGTATGATCTTGAAACGCCCGGCTGGACGGAGGATTGGCGGAATTGGGCCGTGCTCGTGGCCGGGGCCAATTACTGCGAGACGGCTGAGCAGATTCACATCAGCAACGGCGGCACCGTGCAGACGTGGAAGATTCAGGAACCCGTCAGCCGCTCGGGCGTGAACAACAATCCCAACGCAGTCGAGCAGGCGTGGCATTATTACCTCGGCGGCTTGGACAGCGGCTTCATGTATTACGGCACGTCCCTCGACGATGAAGTGAAGCAGACGCTCGCCGTAAACCGTGCGATGGTTTTCGCGACCAATGTCATTGGCAACGCTGCCCTCGACCAGACGCCGCCCACCGTCTTCAAGCCGCAACGCTTCCCGTGGAATCCGGGCGGCAAAGGTTGGGGGCCGCTGACGGGTTATCAGCCGGTTGGGTTTGAGGGGCGTCCCCCTTACTCCACGGCCTTTCACATCTGGACGCAGGTGTTCGACGTAAGCGGTGTGACGAACGTGACGCTTTATGTCCGGGCCGACAGCGACGGCGTGAATCCGCTGGCTGACAACGCCAACGACACTTATGCCGGTGGCCCCGGCGTTGGCGCGTGGGTGCCATTGCCCATGACCAAGCGCACCATCCCCCCGGGCAACATCACCGGCAACGGGAGCGTCGATTTCTTCCTCACCCCGGCAGCCATGGCGGATTATTACTGGGCGAAGGTCACGGGTTACACGAACGTCCTGCTCGACTACTACGTCAGCGCCACCGATGGCAAAGGCAACGTTCATCAGAGCGACATCCAGCATGTTTGGGTGGATTCAGGCGCGGGTTCGGACACGGGCGGTGGGGGTGGCACGGTGGTGACCCTTTCGCCGACCAATCCCGTCGCCGGCAGCAACGTGACCATCCGATACAATCCCGCTGGGCGTAACCTTGCCTCGGCGAATCCGGTTTACCTTCACCTCGGCTACAACAACTGGCAGGGCGGCACCGTGCTGACTCCCGACCCGGTCATGACTTACAATGCAGACTCGAACTGGTGGGAATACAGGGCGAGCATCCCGGCGAACGCGACGCAGTTGGATTGCGTGTTCAACAACGGCGCGGGCACTTGGGACAACAACGGTGGCTCAGACTGGCACTTTGCGGTGAGCCCGGGGGCTGTTCCCACCAACTATCCGCCTTTTAGTTTGGACGGCTTGCTGGACTTCGCGGGCTATCGCGTGTCGAGCAACGGCCTCGGGCTCTTCGCCGCGTTGCGCGGCACCAAACTCTACGTCGCCACGCAATCCCCCGGCACCACTGGACCGAATGACCATTACCTCTTCGTCAGTGATGCTCTCTTGCCCTCTGGCTCTGTGGGCGCGCCTTGGTCCAAAGCGGGCACTGTGGCGGTGACCAACACCAAGCCCTACATGGCCACGGAGAGCCAGAACAGTTACGTGGTTTGGAACAATGCTGGCAGCGGCTCGCAGATTGCCAAGTCATCGTCAACCAGCGGCGTGTTCGAGGGTGTCATCGATCTCGCGTCGGCTTTCGGTGCGGTGCCGACGAATATTTACATCGCCGCCGCCGCGTATGGAACTGCTGACGGCAGCCCTTTGGTCAATCAGTCGCCCGCCGGTTCCGGGCCAAACCTCGACCCCGGCGAGTTCTTCGTCATCCCCACAGCAGCACTGATGGATGCCAACGCGGATGGATTGTTCGATCGCCTTGACCCCCAACTTGGGTTCGTCGTTCAAGCCCTCTCGGTTTCTGCGGGCCAGGCCGTGCTGCACTGGAATTCGATGCCGGGACGCAGTTATCAGGTCCAACAAAGTAGCTGGGCAGCCGGACCGTGGACGGATATCCCGAATTCGGCCACCAACGCTGGCCCGCTCCAAATGACTCTGGGCTATGAGGATGCGTCCATTCCGGGAGTGCCGCAGCGGTTTTATCGCGTCAAATTGTCACCCTAGACACCCGCGCAAACATGCGGTAGAGGGAGTGTGAAACCAAACGTAGGCTCAAACCGATTGAACCGACAACGACCAATTCACAGTGCAATCGAACGCGGCGGCAGCAAAGCCCGCCAGCTCGCGCCTGACTTTGCGTTGCTGGCCCGGTCCGCCCTGCATCGCGAATACTTGGTCGAGCAGGATGAAATCCTGCGCCTCAAGTGGCTGGAATCTGAGAGGGCTGGCCGCGACATCGGCTTGGAGCACGCCCGCGCTATCTGGGTAGCCAACCACCGCACCCTCTGGCGCAAAGCCCGCCAGGCTTCGCTCCTGTCGAACTAGCCTTTCCCTACAACGCGAGCAACAGCCGCCGGATTTCCCGAAGCTTCGCTTCGGGTGTTTTTTTGGTCAGGCGCGGGAATTTGCCGCCTACCTGCACGAAGTCTCCTTTCCGGGTCAGCATCAATTTGTCGCCGCGCACTTCGATGTCGGTGATGCCGCGCTCGGCTGCCATCAACTTCAGTTCCCCCAGCAGCAGCAGCATCTCCGTCGGTTCTGGCAAAGGCCCGAAGCGATCGCGCACTTCTTTTTGCAACGCAGCGATGGCGGCGCGGTCTTCGGCCTGTGCCAGCTTGCGGTAAATCTCGATGCGCTGTTGCGATTCGGCGACGTATGCATGCGGCAGGGAGGCGCTGGTGTCCGTGTTGCAGGTTGTGTGCTGCGCGTCGGAGACGGAAGATGCGTTGCCAGCCGCGCCATCCTCATCGCTGCCACCTACGCTCAAGAAATCCAGTCGCACCGCCACTTCAACCCGCGGCTTCACCTTCTCGCCCTTGAGGGCCGCCACACTTTGCTTGAGCAGATCGCAGTAAAGCTCGAAGCCCACCGCCGTGATGTGACCGCTTTGCTCGGAGCCCAGCAGGTTGCCGGCGCCGCGTATTTCCAGGTCCCGCATGGCGATTTTGAAACCGCTGCCCAGCGTGGCGTATTGCTTCATGGCGCTGATGCGCTTGCGTGCATCCGAGAGCAATCCCGCGTGGCGCGGGATCAGCAGGTAGGCGTAGGCCTGGTGCTTGTAGCGGCCCACGCGACCGCGCAGCTGGTAGAGATCGCTCAGCCCAAAGCGGTCGGCACGATCAATGATGATGGTGTTCGCATTGGGGATATCCAGACCGCTCTCGATGATCGTGGTGGACAACAGCACATCCGCCTCTCCGTTGATGAACGTGGCCATCACTTCTTCCAGATCATCCGCGTGCATCTGCCCGTGCCCGACGAGGATGCGCGCCTGGGGCACCAGGGCGCGGATTTTTTGCGCCATCGTCTCGATGGTGGAAACGCGGTTGTGGAGGAAAAATACTTGTCCGCCCCGGTTCAACTCGCGTTGGATGGCGTCGCGGATGATGCGTTCGTCATAGGCGGTGACGATGGTTTCCACCGGCAGCCGGTCCTGTGGCGGCGTCTGGATGGTGCTCATGTCGCGCGCACCGGTGAGTGCGAGGTAGAGCGTTCGGGGAATGGGCGTGGCGCTGAGCGTGAGCACGTCCACATGCGTGCGCAGCCGTTTGAACTTTTCCTTGTGCAAGACGCCGAACCGCTGTTCTTCATCGATGATCACGAGCCCAAGGTCCTTGAACACCACATCGCTCTGCACGAGCCGATGCGTGCCGATGACAACATCCACGGCACCGCCGGCGAGGTCTTCAATCACCTTGGCCTGCGCCCGGCGAGGGCGGAAGCGCGAGAGCAGCTCCACGCGGACGGGATAATCCGCCATGCGCTCGCGGAACGTGTTGAAGTGCTGTTGTGCGAGCACCGTGGTGGGCACGAGGATGGCCACTTGTTTGCCGGCCATCACCGACTTGAACGCCGCGCGAATTGCCACTTCCGTCTTGCCGAAACCCACGTCGCCGCAGATCAATCGATCCATCGGCTTGGGACGTTCCATATCGGCCTTTGCCTCTTGGATGGCGCGCCACTGGTCCGGGGTTTCCTCAAAGACGAAGGACGCTTCGAACTCCCGTTGCCACGCCGTATCCTGCCCGAATGAAAACCCCGGCTGCGATGCGCGCGCGGCCTGGATGCGCAACAGTTCGGACGCCACGTCGCGTACGGCGCGCTCCGCTTGTTCCTTCGCCTTGTGCCAGCGCGTGCCGCCGAGTGCGTTCAGGGGCGGACGCACCTTGCCCACGCCCACGTATTTGCTCACGAGGTGGGCTTCGGTGACCGGCACATACAAGCGTGGCGCAGGCTGGTTGGGTTCGCTCGCGGCATATTCGATGACCAAACACTCCTCGGACGGATGATTGGCGATTTGTGATGGGCGATGGCCGACCGTGGCCGGCATCGGTCTCAGGCCGACGAACCGCCCGATGCCGTGCTGCAGATGAACCACCAGATCGCCTTCTTCGAGGTGCGTGAAATCGATGTCCAACGCGGATTTGGTGGCCTGGGCGTGGATGGATTTGAGCCGGCGCGGCTGCTGACGCTTGTAGCGTCCGAAGATTTCTGCGTCCGTGACGACGACCACCTTCGCGGCATCCGAGATGAAGCCCCGTCCCAGCGTGCCTATTTGGGTCTTGGGCCTGGCGTCTTGGGTCTGGGTTTCCGCCCCAGACCTTAGATCTGGGATGCCAGACCCTAGACCCATCTCCGCCCAGATTTCTGAGAAGCGCTGGCGTTCGCCGTCATTGTTGCAGAACACGTTCACCGCGTAGCCCTGCCGCAGCCAGCGATGCATCTGCTCAAAGAACTCCCGGCGCTGCGCTTGGGCGACTTGCGGCTCGGCTGCCTTTTCGACCACCGGGCGAAACGCGTCTAGCGACAACAGGTTCAAGTCCAGACTTGGGGCGCCGGTCTCCGACTGGGTGTGGTCAACATCCGCTGGCTGGAATTCGCCCAGCGACAGCAAGGTCATCCCCCGCGCCTCCGCCTGCCGCTGAAAGTCCGCCCATGTGATCAAGAACGGATCGCCCGGTGGGATCTGCGAGGCATAGAGCGCGGCCTGTTCCTCCAATGATTCCGGCTCGCACAGCACCAGCAGGGCGTTGTCCGGCAGATAATCGAGCAGGCTGGCGAGTCGGTGATCGGAGGGGGGAGCGGCGATCGCCTGCTTCAGAATGCCCAGCTCACCGGCGGGGGGCAGCGTGGCGGACTCAACTTCCTCACGGGAGATCTGCGTAAGCGGGTCAAATTCGCGCAACGATTCCAGTTCATCGCCAAAGAATTCCAACCGCAGCGGCCATGGGCTCGTGGGGGGGAAAACATCGAGGATGCCGCCGCGCAAAGCGAGTTCGCCTTTGGCGGTGACCTGCGCTTCCGGCTCGTAGCCCTGCGCTTCGAGCCAATCGACCAAGTCCAGCGGTTCGATGCGATCGCCGCGTTTCAGCGCCCGCGTGCGCTTTGCCAGGTCCGTTGGATAAAAGGTGCGTTGCAGCAAAGCCGACACACTGGCGATGATGGGGCAGGTGGGGTGGCGCGCCGATGAGGGTTCGCCGTGCGACAAAGCGATCAGCGTGTTCAGCCGGTCGGCGATGACGTCTGCGTGCGGTAGCCGCGCTTCGTGTGGCAGGGTTTCCCAAGCGGGATAGAATAGGGTCTTGGTTCGAGGATCAGGGCTCTGGGGTGGGGATGGGGGCCGGGCGGTGTTCAACCACGTCTCCACATCCTGCTGTAACCATTCCTGAGTCTTGAGGCTGCTGGTGACGATGACCACGGGGCGGCGCGGGAACTGCCGATGCAAAAGCGCCGCGAGGAAGGGTTGTGCGGGTGCGCTGATGCCGGTGCAATACAAAGCTCCGCCTCGCTCCAGTCGCTGCGGCAGGGATTGCACAGCGGGAGCGGTTGCCATGCGGTCGAACACGTTGCCTGTCGCCGCCACTTGGGATTCCTGCTCCAAGCGGTTGAACCTTCGCAGTGGTGGCAGCGTCCGTCAAGGCGTGGGGCTCGGCGGGGAATGTATTGGCCCGGATTCCAACACCTGCTAACTTTTACCCAACGTTCAACCTCAGGAAGCACCATGCCACAAGCCATAATGGACCCCGGCGAAGTCCGCCGGTTCGCCGAGGAGCTCAAGCGGTTCAATATCGAGCTGCAGAACCGGATGTCACTCCTGCAAGCGCGCTTTGCCGCCCTCGGCGACACGTGGTCAGACCAGGAGCACGCCAAGTTCGCCGAGGAATTCCGCGACACGATGAAAGTGCTCAAGCGCTTTATCGAAGCCTCGAACGTCCAAACGCCCTTCCTGCTCCGCAAAGCGAAGCGGATCGAGGAGTATCTCGATCAACACTGACCCGATGACCGCCCGCCCGTTTCAAGTTGCAGGTTTCAAGCTGCAGGTTGCAGATGCAGCGGCGGAGCCAACCGGCAGCTTACAACCTGCAACCTGCAACTATCACCGTCGCCCCCATGCCTGAACGCGCCAAAGTCACTTCGCTTGAAGCCATTGAAGCCTTTCGCTCGCGGCTCATCGTGTATCGCGAGAAAGCGGGGCGGGTGATCGACGAGGTGTCAGAAGAGGTGTTGCGCACGCGGATGTGGCTCGAGAACGACCGCATCACCTTTTGGGAGGGCCAGATTCGGCGAAAGCACAAGGAGCTGGAGATGCGCCAGCAGGAGTTGTTCAGCGCGCAGATTTCCGGGATGCGCGACGCCTCCTTTGTTCAACAGCAGGCAGTGCAAAGGGCACGCCACGAGTTGCGCGCCGCCGAGGATAAGCTGCGGGTGGTCAAGGTTTGGAACCGGCAATACGACCAGCGGGTTGAGCCGGTGGCCAAGCAGGTGGAGAAATTCCGGCACAACATTTCCCACGATCTGGCGAACGCCCTGGCCTACTTGGATCAAGTCATCAAGACCCTGGCTGAATACAGTGAAATATCCGTGGCCGGTTCTGCGCCGAAGCCTGTGGGCGAACCGCCGGCCAACGGGCAAAGCGGGGAGGAATCGAACCCATGACCGTGAACGGACGAATGAGCGGTGCGCTGGAGTGTTGGAGTGCTGGAGCGTTCCGCAATCTCGACCATGCCTCCTCCTCGTCCTCGTACACGGGGTCCGAATCGAGAACGAGGACGATGGCGAGACTTGTGTTCCCACCACTCCACCGCGCCATCAACCCATTCCCGCACTGCCGATGACCAGCGCCACCAAGAACAGATTGCTTGGACTCACCAAGCAGTTGGTCGCAGACTGGGCCGCGACCAAGGATTCCTGGCGCGATGCCAAGGCCCTTGAATTCGAGAAGCGATTCATCGAAGAACTGATGGGCGGCGTGAATGCTGCCGTGAACAACATTGATGCCCTTGAACGAGCCCTCAACCAAGTCCGCTCCGACTGCGAATAAGCTCGCGGGTGTCGGCGCCATCGTCGAACGCCTCGGCCAGCTGCGCGACCGCGTGCGCGACGTCGTGACGCGCAGTGCGGCGGCGGAGAAGGATTATTCCACGCGCACAGCTCGCGTGCGTGCCCAATACGAACAGGCGCTCGAAGCTGAACGTTCCCGCTTTGCCACGGATATGGAGTCGGCTCGCGAGGAGACGGAACGTCGCCGTAACGGCATTGAGGCCCAATACGCCAGTCGCAAGGCGCGCCTGACCAAGGCGCTGGGAAGCGCCCGTATCGCCAAGATGGCGGAGATCGATGCTGAAGAGGGCCGCCACACCTTCGCGATACAGCGCGATTTGCTCGAGGCGGATCGCGTGCGCGAAACCGACACGGCGGCGAACAAGGCCCGCTACGAGACCTTCAACACCAATCTTGCTCAGGCCCAAGCCGAATTGGCGCAACTGCAGGCGGATATTCCATCTTCACTGGGTGCTTACGGAGCGCTGGCGAGATTGGTTTCCCACACCTCGGCTCCGGCCTCTTTGGATGTTTCTAAGCACGAGGATGTGTTGCTTGAGATCATGCGCGCCCGGCTGGCGGAAGCGTCCAAGCAGCTTGGCGCCATCAACGCGCGCGTGCTGCCGCTCTTCTTCAAGATGCTGCCCATCTGGTTGTGGGTTCCGGTGATTCTTGCCGCGCCCTTCATATTGGTGCCGGCATTGCGGAGATTTGATTTCAACGCCGCCCCTTTGCCGCCAACGGGAGGGGGGGTGGCAGGCGCACTGGTGTTGGTCTTCGCGCTCTACTTCCTGGGCAGGAAGCTGGCGGCGGTTCCGGCCAAAGCGGCGGCGAACGCGCTGGCGGATGCCGCCAGACTGCATGACATCTGCGCGCAGAGAGCGGATGCCAGCTTTGCCGCTGAGACGGAAAGGATCACCAGTACGCACGCCAGTCAGATCGGCGAATTGAACCGGTTGTGGAAACACAAGCAGGTCGAAGCAAAAGCGCTCCGGGACGACTGGGGCCGACGCTTGGAAGATCGGGCTCGGCGGCTGAATTCTGTCACCGACGGGCGGCGGCTGCATCGGCTCGGAGTGGTGGAGCACCAGCACGCCACGCTCGTCCGTCAGCTCACCGAGCAATCCTTGGAACGCAAAGCTCAATTGGAGGCTGCTCAGCGCGACGGCTTGGCCAGGTTGACTGCCGCGCGTGACGAAATCCTGGCGGCCTTGGCCGCGGATTGGCAGAACATCGTTCTGCCCGCCTACGCTGAAATCGAGGCGACGACGCAGTGGGCCGAGCAGCTCTTTCCTGACTGGGCGTCGGACCGCTGGAAGCAATTCGCGCTGCCGGACGACTTCGCGCATGCCGCCCGCTTTGCCAGCGTGTCGGTGGACATCGAAACGCTGTCGGGCGTCACGCTCAAGGATGAGCGGTTTACTTTGCCCGGGCCGCGTCGGTTCACGGTGCCGCTGCTTCTGGAGGTCCCCCGCCATGCGTCGCTCTTGTTCGAGAGCAAGCAGGCCGGGCAGGACCGCGTGATCGCCACGTTGAACAACCTGATTCTGCGGCTGTTGACCAGCGCTCCGCCGGGACGCCTGGCGTTCACGATTTTTGATCCCGTGGGGCTCGGACAGAATTTTGCCGGCCTCATGCATCTGGCCGACTTCGAGGAGCGGTTGATCAACAGCCGCATCTGGACGCAGCAGGCGCAGTTCGAGCAACGCCTGGTCGACCTCAACGAGCACATCGAAAAGGTCACGCAGATGTATCTGCGCAACGAATACGAGACGCTCGCCGAATACAATGCGCAGGCCGGGCGCATGGCCGAAAAATACCATTTCCTCGTCATCGCCGACTTCCCCGCGAACTTCAGCGACGTGGCGGTGAAACGCTTGATGAACATTGCCGCTGCGGGACCGCGTTGCGGGGTGCATCTGCTGATTCATTGGGACCAGCGCAAGACGGCGCCGATGGAGTTCATCCCCGAAGAATTGCGCCAGAACATGCTCAGCGTCGTGCCCAAGGGCGAGGGGTTCGCCCTTGCGAATGCCAACTGGGATGGCTTGAAGCTGACGCTCGACGGACCGCCGGGCGCCGAGCAGGCCACACGGCTGCTGCACCAGATCGGCAAGGATAGCATTGATTCGAACCGGGTGGAGATGCCTTTCGTTGAGGTTGCTCCGGGGAAGAATGAATTCTGGAGTCTCGACACCACCAGTGAGCTGCGCGTGCCGGTGGGCCGCACGGGTGCCACGAAATTGCAGTATCTCGCACTCGGCAAGGGCACCCGTCAGCACGCACTCGTCGCGGGCAAGACGGGGTCCGGCAAATCCACTCTGTTCCACGTGATCATCACCAATCTGGCGCTGTGGTGCAGTCCGGAGCAGGTGGAGTTCTACCTCGTGGATTTCAAGAAAGGCGTCGAGTTCAAGTGCTACGCGACGAAGAAGCTGCCGCATGCCCGCGTCATCGCCATTGAGAGCGATCGTGAGTTTGGCCTGAGCGTGTTGCAACGCGTGGACGAGGAATTGAAGCGGCGCGGCGATCTGTTCCGGAAACTCGGCGCACAGGACATCGCCGGTTATAAGCGCGCCGGCGGCGCCGAGCCGATGCCGCGCGTGCTGCTCCTGATCGACGAGTTTCAGGAGTTGTTTGTGGAGGATGACCGCGTTTCGCAGGGGGCGTCCTTGCTGCTCGACCGGATTGTTCGTCAGGGTCGTGCGTTTGGGATTCACGTGATCCTCGGTTCGCAGACGCTCGGCGGGGCCTACACGCTGGCCCGTGCGACGATGGGCCAGATGGTGGTGCGCATCGCGCTGCAATGCAACGAGGCCGACGCGTATCTCATCATGAACGAGGACAACCCCGCGCCGCGGTTGCTTTCCCGGCCGGGCGAGGCGATCTATAATGACGATGCGGGCGCCCTTCAGGGCAACAGCCCGTTCCAAGTCGTCTGGCTGCCTGATCAGGCCCGTGATCAGTGGTTGGAGAAGGCCCATGCGGTTGCGGAACTGAAGCAATTCGGTCAGCGCGCGCCGATCGTGTTCGAGGGCAATGCCCCGGCTGAAGTGCGTGACAATCTTATGCTGCGCGCTGCCCTCGCCTCGCCACCCAGGGAGACGGTGCCCGCCGCCCGCGTTTGGCTGGGGGCGCCCAATTCCATCAAAGGCCCCACCGAGGCCCTGTTCCGTCGCGCCAGTGGCAGCCATCTCCTGATCATTGGTCAACGCGACGAAGCGGCTTTGGCCATGCTGGGGGTCTCGTTGATTTCACTCGCGGCACAGTATCCCAAGTCGGGCGCACGCTTCCTGGTGTTTGATTGCAGCGCACCGGACTCGGCGGAGGCGAAGTTCTTGGAGCTGGCCGTCTCCATCATTCCGCATGACGTGAGACTGGTCCGCCCCGGTGACGTGGAAGAGGTGATGAACGACTTGGCCGCCGAGCAGCAGCAACGCGCAGATAATGCGGGCTCTGATGCGCCCGAGACCTTTTTGCTGGTTCACGGTCTGCAGCGGAACAAGAAGCTCAAGTTCGACGAGGAGATGAGTTTCTCGCTGGATGCCGATGCGGGCGCGAATCCGGGTTTGCAGTTCAACCAGCTGGTCACGGAAGGCGCGGGGCTGGGTTTCCATGTGATCGCGACCTGCGACACCTACAACAACCTGATGCGCATGCTGAGCCGCAAGGCGGTCAGTGAATTTGAAATGCGCGTGGTGTTCCAGATGAGCGCGAACGACTCGGCGAGTCTGATCGAGTCGCCGCAGGCGAACAATTTGGGGCTGCACCGGGCGATCCTCTGGAACGGCCACGAAGGCTGGCTGGAGACGTTCCGTCCGTATGCGCTGCCCGATGAGGCATGGATTGAGGAGGCGAGGCGTCAGTTGGTGGGTGTCGGTGGTTAAATCCACCCCTTGCGAACAGGCCGAATGGGGTTATTTTCCCGCCAAGTTTTGCCCGATTGATTCGCCATGATTTCAAATACTGCCGATACTAACTGGGACGCGATCATCATCGGTGGCGGTCCCTCCGGGGCCAGTGCGGCGGCCATGCTGGCCGGGCAGGGACACCGCGTCCTTGTCCTGGAGCGGGAAAAGTTTCCGCGTTATCACGTGGGTGAGTCCATGATCCCTTTCACCTACGGGCCCCTGGAGCGTCTGGGGCTGATCCCCAAGCTGAAAGGGTCGGCATTTCAGAAGAAATTCAGCGTCCAGTTCACCCAGCCCAATGGCCAGGCCAGTCAGCCGTTCTATTTCTTCACTCGCTACGACAAGGAAACCGTCGCGCAAACGTGGCAGGTCTTGCGCAGTGAGTTTGATGAGATGTTGCTCAACCATGCGCGTGAACGGGGCGCTGAGGTGATGGAGGAAATCGCCGTGCGCGAACTGGTGCGCCAGGGTGAGACCGTGCTCGGCGTGAAGGCCATCCGCAAGGATGGTACGTTGATGGAATTCCGCGCGCCCATCACGTTGGATTGCTCGGGTAAGGAGAGCTTCGCGGCGGTGCGCAACGGTTGGCGTGCCAAAGACCCCTATCTCAACAAAGTGGCGGTGTGGACCTATTACCAAGGGTCAAAGCGCGAGCAAGGCATCGATGAAGGCCAGACCACGGTGGCGATGATTCCGGACAAGGGCTGGTTCTGGCACATCCCGCAGCACAATGACATGGTCAGCGTGGGCGTGGTGGCGGAGGGCAAGTATCTGGCGCGCGGTGGGGTGAAAGAACCAAAGGCTATCTTTGATCGTGAGGTGGAGGAGAACCTTTGGATCAAGGATCATCTTTCCGTGGGCAAACAGGTCGGGCCTTACTACCTCACCAGTGAATATACCCATCACTCGCGGCATTGTTACAGCCCGGGGTTGTTGCTGGCGGGCGATGCGTTTTGCTTTTTGGACCCGGTTTTCAGCAGTGGGTTGTTGCTGGCCTTGAAGAGCGGGGTGATGGCAAGTGACGCGGTGCATGAAGCGCTGGTGGCGCGGGATTTCTCTCCGGAGCGCTTCACGGACTACGGCGTGGCCTTGCGCCGGAGCATCGAGAACATGCGCAAGCTGGTGTATGCCTTTTACAACCCGGACTTCTCCTTCAAGGATGTCATCATGAAATATCCGGAAGCGGCGGACGAAATCACTGACTGCCTGTCGGGCGATTTGAACAAGGACTTCTCGCACCTGTGGGCGCGAATCCGTGAGTTTTGCCCGCTGCCGGACGAACTGGCGCTGGGGCTTCCGTTTGATCCGAAACTTCAGCTGGCGCAGGTATAGGGGCGGGTCACTTAGGGCGGGTTCGCTCTGTTGGTGGCGCGTGGTCACAAAAAGCGGAGCACGCTTATCAAACACTCATGAACATTGTCCAACTGACTCCCGGCGCAGGCGCGATGTATTGCGGGAATTGTTTCCGCGACAACGCGCTGGTGGCGGAGTTGCGGCGGCAGGGGCATGACGTGACGATGGTGCCGCTCTATCTGCCGCTCACCTTGGATGAGGAGGATCAAAGCGCTGGCACTCCAGTGTTCTTCGGCGGGGTGAATGTTTATCTCGACCAGAAGCTCTCGCTCTGGCGGCACGCGCCCGGCTTCCTGCATCGCTTGGTTTCTTCCCGCGGAATCCTTGATTGGGCTGGGGTACACGCCGCCAAGACCAAGGCTTCCGAACTGGGTGAATTGACGCTGTCCATGTTGCGGGGCGAGGAGGGTCGTCAGGCGCGGGAACTGGAGGACTTGGTCAAATGGCTTAAGCGCCACGCGCAGCCCGACATTGTCTGTTTCTCGAATGCGCTGCTGCTGGGCATGGCGCGACGCATCAAGTCGGAATTGCACACCCGCATCGTCTGCACCTTGCAGGGCGAGGACGCCTTTCTGGATTCACTGCCCGGGTCGCATCGCGCGGCGGCCTGGCAACTGGTCGGCGAGCGCGCGGCGGACGTGGATTTGTTCATCGCGCCCAGTCGTTACTTCGCGGACCGGATGATTCGCCGGCTGAATTTGGAGCCGGCGCGCGTGAAGGTGGTGCATAACGGAATTAATCTGGACGGCTACACGGGCGTCACGGGATCACGGCGCGAAAGCCGGTTGACCCGGAATGCCGCTCCCGTGGTGGGGTATCTGGCGCGGATGTGTAAGGAGAAGGGGCTGGATACCTTGGTGGAGGCGTTCATTGATCTCAAACGGCGTGAGAGCGTTCCGCGACTCAAACTGCATATCGCCGGGAGCTGTGGTCCGGCAGATGAACCCTTCGTGAAGGGGTTGCGCAAGCTGCTGGCGGAAGCGGGCTACCTCGGCGAGACGGTGTTTTCGCCGAACATCAGCCGGGTCGAGAAGATTGGTTTCTTGGAATCGCTTTCGGTGTTCTCCGTGCCCGCCCGCTATGGCGAGGCGTATGGCCTCTATCTGGTCGAGGCACTGGCGGCGGGTGTTCCGGTCGTGCAGCCGAGGACGGCGGCGTTCCCTGAGCTGGTTGCGTCAACCAGCGGAGGTGCCCTGTGCGAACCCGAGAATCCTAAATCACTGGCCGGGGCAATCGAGGCGTTGCTCGTTCAGCCAGACAGGGCGCGAGCGGTCGGTGACGCGGCGCGCAAAGTTGTTTTTGAACGCTACCACGTGGAGGCCATGGCAGATTCATTGTTGAAGCTCTACGCCGAACTGGTCTGGCCCCGGTCGAAGTGAAGGAACCCCCTGATCCCTCCCGGGAGGGAAACTCCTGAATTCCATCGTAAATCGTAAATCGCAAATCTAAAATTCCTCCATGCCTTACGAATACAAAGTGCGCCGCCGGGTGGAGTTTTCGGACACGGACATGGCGGGCATCGTCCACTACTCGAATTTCTTCCGGTACATGGAGGCGGCGGAACATGAGTTCTTCCGGTCGCTGGGCTTCTCCGTGGTCACGCGGCAGGTGGACCCGCCCGTCGGCTGGCCGCGCGTGCGGGCGGAGTGCGATTTCAAGCAGCCGTTGCGCTTCGAGGATGAATTCGAGGTCCACATGCTGGTGGCGGAGAAGAAATCCAAATCGCTCAGCTATCAGTTCCGCATTCGCAAGCTAAATGCGGAATCCCCCGTCGAAGTGGCGCGCGGCACGCTGACCGTTGTGTGCGTGACGCACCAAGGGGGCAGGATGAAGGCGGTCGAAATTCCTGGGGAGATTGCGGCTAAGGTGGAAATCGCGCCAAGGGAATTGCTTTCCTAGCTCGTTCCTACTTGGGGCGCGTGGCCCGTTGCTGCAACCAAGTGATGTCGGGGTTGTCGGGGGACATGAAGACGTCGTTCACGAATCCATCGCGCACGAGGGGAGGCGTGGTTCGCGGGTCGCGCCATTTTTTGATCTCCGAGTGGCCGTCAGCGAAGGAGAATCCGCAGGACCCGGCGTGATAGACCCCCGGTAAATCCCAGAAGCGGTATTCCTGGGTGTCGGTTGGCCAGCCGGACATGTTTACCAAAAGGTTTCCCATATCAATGCTGTCCTCCCGCATGTCCAAGAGCACGAACATCTCACTGGGTGTGGGGTCATTGATGTCGGACGTCTTCATGTAGAGTCGGCAGCGCGTGATTTCTTCGCCCCAGCCGCCGTAGCCACCGCCCCAGCCGCCGAGGTAGATGTTCATGGACATGCTGCGAACGCGGGGTTTCTCCTCACCATCAACCACGACTTTGGAGTCGTCTGCCGGACATTTCCAGATGCGCAGGCTGTTGCCGCAGTACGGCCAGAGCGGGCTCTTGGTGATATCCTGATCGGGGTCCCAGTTGGACCGGTTGTTAGGATTCGTGTCCAGTGTGCCGGTGACCCAGGCACGGCTGTAGGTGGATGGATCCCACGGGTATTCGCTGGCGTAGGTGATCTGGTCGGAGTTGTCGTCGGCATACATCCGCCAAGCCAGTGCCAAACTCCGGTGGTTGTTCATGCAGTAGATGCCCCACGCCTTCTGCTTCGCCCGGCCCAAGGTGGGAAGCAGCAGGGCGGACAGAATGCCGATGACGGCAATGACCACCAGCAATTCGATCAAGGTGAAACCCTGAAAGCCCTGTTTATATGTGTGTTTCACGGACGACGCGTGCTTGGTTGTGGAGAACTTTTACCAAGCACCCACCGCTGTCAACTGGCGGAATCTAGTCCGGCGGGCGGGGAAGGGTCTGCCACTCCTTGAGCTTGCCGTCCACGAAGCGTAATTGGGCGCTGACGTAGGTGCGCGGCTGGTAGTCGTTTATCAGGTAACGTTCCAAGAAAAGATCCGGCCCGATGCCCGTTTGGCGGTAAGCCCAGTAACGCGATTCTTTCATCCAATCGCCCTCGTACAGCCAGGTGGTGACCCCGCCTCGTTCGTTTTCGCTTTGCAAGATCTGGGCCGGCTTGCCCCAGGCGATATACACCGCGTCCGTGCTCATGCCGACCTTGATTTGGCCGTGGTCCACGAGCTCACGCTGCTCGGCGGGCAGGGCGGCGTAGGCCGCGGCACGTTCGGCCCGGCGCATCTCGGGCGTATTGGAAGAGGCGCAGCCGGCGGCCAGCAGGACTAGACAGAGTAGGGTGAGCAGGTGTTTCACAAGGAGAAATGACGTTGTCCGTAGGGGGTTATTCAGCCGATACCAGTATCGAACGACCAGGGTTGCCACAAAGAGGCACAAAAGGCGCAATAAACAGACAAAGGGTCGCCTCTAAGCCCGTCCCTTGAGGTGTAGCCCCAAGCGCGCATGGTGGCAGCCCACGCACAAATGGAGCTTGGATAATCATATTGCGTAACATTGCAGAATGACTGGCCGCCTTTTCTTATTTGTGCCTCTTGTGCCTTTTTGTGGCCAGTCGCTGGCTCAGGTCCAAAGCTTCGCCGGGTAGGCCCCTGCTTGCACGAGTTTGGCGATGCTCTCCACGACGCGCGGCTTGTCTTCTTTGTAAGTGACCCCGAACCAAGGACTGCGGCTGCTCAACATCTTCACCCGGGCCTTGCCACCCACCATCAGCTCGTTGACGGTGGCGGGAATGTAGCACTCGGATTTCAGTTCTTGGCCGCCTCGTTGCAGGAACGCGGTGAAGGAGGCGCGCAGGTCGCTGAATACGGCTGGGTGGAAGCCCCAGAAATTCATGGAGACGAGCTCATCGCCGCTGAAGGTGCGGTCGCCCTCGCGAGCGCCCGTCGGGGTCTTCTCGATCTTCGTGAACTCCTGCACGCTGGTCAGGTAACCATCGGCGCCGACGCCACAAATGCCCCGTGCCACGGTGCCGTGCTCGGAGAGGGTGTTCTTGAGCTGGAACCCAACCATGGCCAAATCCTTCGAGCCGGAGGTCAGGTGGGTTGCCAAGGTCGCGAAGGATTCTCGCCCGTAGAAGTCGTCGGCATTCAGCACGGCGAACGGCTCACGCACAACGCCCTCGGCGGCGAGCACGGCTTGCGTGGTGCCCCACGGCTTCGTCCGGCCTTCGGGCACGGTGAATCCGGCCGGCAGGTCGTTCAACTCCTGAAACGCATAATCCACCGGCGCGCGGCCCTCGAAGCGTTTCCCGACGACTTCGCGGAATTGCTGCTCGATGTCGTGGCGGATGATGAACACCACCTTGCCGAAGCCGGAGCGCAGGGCGTCGTAGATGGAGTAGTCGAGGAGGGTTTCGCCCGAGGGGCCGACGGGGTCCACTTGCTTGAGTCCGCCGTAGCGGCTGCCCATGCCGGCGGCCAGTAGAAGAAGGGTGGGTTTGGTCATATTGAAATCATTTGCGTCGCCACCAGCTCATCAGCTCGCGGCCGACGCGGTTGGAATACGAGCGCGGAATCCATTGGTCAATCAAATGAAAGTGCGGGCGGAACCTTTGCCAAAGCTCGGCGCGATCCACCGGGAACGGCGGCTCGCCATCGCAAAGGATGTAGTGGATGGCGAGGTAAGTGCCGCCGGGCCGCAACCAGCGGAGCAGGGCCTCCACATAGGCATCGCGCTGCGCGGGCTGGATCGCGCAGAACAAAGTATGCTCGAACACGTAGTCGAATGGTCCCGGCGGGGAGCCGTTCAGAAAATCAGCGAGCACAAAGCGGGCGGCGGAACCCTCATTCGCCGGGTGGCCGTTGGCTCCCCCAATCGCACTCGGGGCGATGTCGAAGCCGGTGGCCTGAAAGCCGTGCGCCGCCCAGGCCCTGACATCATGGCCATAGCCGCAGCCCGGGATGGCCACGGAACCGCGCGGCAGCTCGGGATGTTCGCGCAAGAACTCCACCAACCCGGGGGCCGGCTGGCCCTTGTCCCAATGGGTGTCGCCGGATTGATAGCGCTCCTCCCACGGGTTGGGTGATGGCACGGTCAGGTGATTCAAGCCGGCGCAGCCTAGCGGCAGGCAACGGGACGGGAAAGATTTTCCCTGAAGGAGGCGCCAGTAAGCCGTTGTTGAAGTCAACGAAATGGCTTAGGTTGGGCGCGTGGCAGAGATCGCCAAAACCAACCCGAGCAATCGCGGCAGCACCGCGATCAGATTGTTTTTGCAAACATGACTCCCTCTGGGTTTAGCAGAATGCCACGCTTCCATTTGATTTACCCCGTTGAACCTGTCCGGCGCGACACGTCCCCTTCCCCTGCTTGAGAGCTCTAATCGAAAACCGAACCCAACGGACTGAACGAGTCTTTCTCGTCGGGGTGGAATTGAAGGCTGAAAAGGGTGGCAGCACCCGCGAAACGCTGGATGAACTCGGCGAACTCGTCGAAACCGCCGGCGGCGTGGTCACTGGCGAAGGGGTGCAGAAACTTGAAACCCCCAACGCCGGAACCTACATCGGCAAAGGCAAGGCGGAGGACTTCGCCGCGTGGTGCAAAGAGAATCAGGTGGACACCATCGTCTTCGATGATGAGTTGAGCGCGGCCCAAAGCCGCAACCTGGAGAAAATCTTCGAGTGCAAGGTGCTGGATCGCACGGCGCTGATCCTCGACATCTTCGCGCAACGCGCCCGCACCCGGGAAGGCAAACTCCAGATCGAACTGGCGCAATTGGAGCATTTGTTGCCGCGCCTGACCCGCTACTGGACCCACTTGTCGCGGCAAAAGGGCGGCATCGGCATGCGTGGCGGTGAAGGGGAATCGCAGTTGGAAGCGGACCGCCGCAAGACGCAGGAGCGCATCGATAAGATCACCGAGGAGCTCGAGATCGTCCGGCGGCAGCGCTCCACGCAACGCCTTTCACGGCAGCGCCAGCAATGGCCGCTGGCCTCCATCGTCGGCTACACCAATGCGGGCAAGTCCACCTTGCTCAATCGTCTCACCGGCGCGGCTGTGCTGGCCGAAGACAAACTGTTCGCCACCCTCGACCCGACCACGCGCCGCTTGCGGCTGCCCACGAACCAAAACGTTCTGCTCACGGACACCGTGGGGTTCATCCGCAAGTTGCCGCACGATTTGGTGGAAGCCTTCAAGGCGACGTTGGAAGAAGTCGTCCAAGCCGATCTGCTGTTGCATGTCGTGGATGCCAGCCATCCGCTGGCGGAGGAACACATTGAGGCCGTGAATGCGGTGCTGCGTGAGATCGGTGCCGAGGGCAGGCCGACGTTGATGGTTTTGAACAAAGTGGATCTGTTGCCGCCGGGTGATGCCATGGCGCGCTTTCTAGAGAGGCATCCGCACGCCGCCATCATCTCCGCCAAGACCGGGCAGGGGATTCCCGAATTGATGGCCGAACTGGGCACCGCCTTGCGGCCCATCCGCGAGTTTCTGGAGCTGGCCATCCCCCACGAGCGCTCCGATGTCATCGCCCGCCTGCACGAGGTCGGGCAGGTGGTGGCACGCGATTACGAAGGGGAATTGGCCCGGTTCAAAGTCCGCATTCCGCCCCACTTTCACCACGAGTTTCAGAAGTTCGTGGTGAAGGAATTGCAGACCGCTTAGGCGCGCATTCCCTGTCGCTGTTGCCGACGGATATTGCGCACGTGGCCGAAGCCAACGAGTCGGCGTTGCTGCTCGTCCCACAGACGGAAGGTGAACGACTTGAAGCTCGCGAAGAACGTAATCGGCTTTACCGTCTGGAACAGTGGCTCTTCCTTGTGGCACTTTTCCAAGTTGTAGTTCGGGATACGCGAACTCAGGTGGTGGATGTGGTGGAAGCCGATGTTGCCCGAGAACCATTGCAGCACCCTGGGCAGCTTGTAGAACGAACTGCCATGCAGGGCAGCCTTCACATAGTCCCATTCCTCGGTGCGTTCCCAATAAACTCCTTCGAACTGATGCTGCACGTAGAACATCCATACGCCCGCCGATGCGGCCACGGTGAGAATGGTCAGCTGGATGATCAGATACGCCTTCCAGCCAAACGCCCAGATGAGTCCAATGGCGACCAAACCAAGCGCGAGGTTGGTCCAATAAACGGAGTAACGCTCGCGCAGCGGAGCTTTGCGTGACGGGATCCGTTCCAGCACCGTGAACAGGAACAAAGGTGCCAGCACGAATAGGATGAGGGGATTGCGCGCCAAACGGTAGGCGAAACGTTTCCAGCGGGAGGATTCGAGGTATTCTTGGACGGTCAGCGTCCAGATGTCGCCCGTGCCGCGGCGGTCCAGATCGCCGGAGCTGGAGTGGTGAATGGCATGTTCCCAGCGCCAGTGATAGTAAGGGGTGAACGTGAGCACGCCGGTGATGGCGCCCAGGATGTGGTTGGCCTTCTGGGAGTTGAAGAACGAGCCGTGTCCGCAGTCATGAAAGATGATGAACGTGCGCACCATCAACCCGCCCGCCAGGATGGCCAGCGGGATAATGAGCCACCAGGATACTTTGTTTGAATGCATCACCCACATCAGCCACCAAAGCCCAAAGTAAGGCAGGATGGTGTTGCACACCTGCCGGATGGCGCGACCATTGGAGGCTTTCTGGTAGCGGGCTACGATTTGCTTCCAAGCGGAAGTGTCGGCCTGGGGGCTGTCGTTTGCGGCGTTCGTTTTTGCGGTCATTGCTGAAAATAGGTTTAAACCAAATACCCGACGATGTCGGAAACCGAGCTTGGGTATTTGCGGCGGCCAAAGCTTACACGTCCTCGCTCACGGAAGCAACTCGCGGGCTATCGAATGTTCCGGACGCGAACACCCTTTTTTCGAGCGGCCTCAAAGTTGGGAGCAGCCCATGGGCTTCAGGAACAGGCTGTGGATGTTAGACACGATTTCGGCGTTGGAATACCCCGGCGTGGCGCTCATTTTTTCCCACTCAGGATCGTTGCGGAATTTTTCCCAGCATTGGCCATGGTGGGCCAGATCGTCAAAAACCAGCAGGTAGGTCAAATTGGGTTGCTGGGGGCCGATGAGCGTTTCGCCGAAGAACACCGGCGCCAATCCGGTGCGTCGGAAGATATCCAGCTCGCCTTCGTTGAACATCTTCACCTTGGTCTTCAGCGCCTTGCGGCTGTGGCTTTCGTAGGTGCGAAGTTCGAACAGGCGCGAACGGTTGTCCGCCGTTTGAGCGGGCACGGCCAGTCGGGGCATGCCCGTGAGGGCGAGGAGCAACGAGCTTTCATAGCGCACGTAGGGCGGATCTGTGGCGGGCGTGTTGATATAGTCATCGCCCAGCTTCTGGTACTCCGGGTCCTGCTGGAGGCGTTCACCGACGCTGGCGAATTCCGCCAACGATTTGAACGGCACCAGAACATACGCCGCCGGGTTGTCGGGTCCACCCGCGGGGCTGAACACCCCGATCGGGCCGATGCCCATCCGCTGCATGGCGGGCATGGCGGCCTGGGTGATGTATTGCTCGAACCGTTTGGCCATCGGCCCGAACCGGAACTGGTAGCGGCGTAATTCGTAGAACTCGCGGGCGGTGGCCCCCTCCGCGGCGGCGCCCGTCAAACCCGTGGCGAGACCCGTGACAGTTAAAGCGGTGGCGGAAGATTTTAGGAAGGACCGGCGGTTCATGGCATTTCTGGGTTTTGCGGACAGGATTTAATCCTGAATGTCCCGATGATTCACCAAAAAACCGCGTGAATTCATCCAGCCGTTTGGCTACACCACATCGCATGTCATCCAGCCAGCGACTCAAGGATCAGCCGGCCTCCCAACGCCCGCGCGAGCGGCTCGCCGAACGGGGACCTGACGCGTTAAGCCACGCCGAACTCATCGCCATTCTGCTGCGCACCGGACTCAAGGGCGCCAACGTGCTCGAAGTGAGCGGGCAACTCCTCAAGAAATTCGGCACGCTCAACGCGCTGGCGGGAGCTTCGCTGGAGGATTTACGCTCCATCAAAGGGGTCGGGCGTGACAAAGCTGTGACGTTGCTGGCGGCGTTCGCGCTGGCGAAGCGCATGGTGGCTGAGCTGCGCGGTGAAGCGCCGTTACTGGACACGCCGGAGCGCGTTGCGGAATTGCTGCGCGAGGAACTGCGCCATGCCACGGCCGAACAGTTTTGCGTGGTGCTGCTCAACGCCCGGCGTCGGCTCATCAAATGGGAGCGCCTTTCCCAAGGCACGCTCGACACGATCCTGGTCCATGCCCGCGATGTGTTCCGCTCCGCCATCACTGCCAATGCCGCGGCCATCGTTATGGTGCACAACCATCCCAGCGGCGACCCAACGCCGTCCGAGGCGGACATCAAAGTCACGCGGGATTTCATCCGCGCCGGACAGTTGCTTAAGATTGAGTTGCTCGACCACGTCATTCTCGGGCGGGCCACCCAAACACAGAGCAAAGACTACGCCTCGCTGCGGGAGCTGGGCTACTTCTATTCCTGAGCTGCGAACCGCCCAACTCAACCAAAAACCAAACGTGTCCTCCCGTTCTCCAAATAAATGGTCTCAGAATTAAGCTCGGCGCACGTTCATCCCCAGAGACATCCCCGGAATTCCCGGTCGAACCAATTCTCTGCCAGCCGCGACAATCCGCAGAGCTCCCCGCATTGCGCGGTATTCGGACCGCTTCATCTTTGAGATTGACCGGCTGGGATTGGGCCTCACCTTCAGGGCATGAAATCATCCTATGACCTGGCCATGGAGCGGCTGCAAAAGCAGGCGCCCACGGTGAAGTTGACCGCCGCACAGAAGGCTGAGATTGCCGATCTGGAGTCCATGTATGCCGCCAAGGTGGCTCAGCGGGAAATCGGCCTGCGGGAGGAGATTGCGAAGGCGAAGAGTCATGGCAATGGCGAGGAAGCGGAACAGCTTCAAGCGCAGCTCGCTCATGAGAAGGCCAAGTTGCAGGCCGAGTTGGAGGAGAAGAAGGAACAGGTCCGCAACGCCCGCTAACGGCCAGGATCATTCGCATGGCTAAACTCCAACAGGCCATTCAGGACAGCCGTGCCATCACCCAGTCACTCGGTGCATTGGAACGCTCTTAGTTAAAGCTTCCGCCATCGTGCCGGAGTCATTGACCAGTAGCGCCAAGCTTTTGATTTGTTTCACCACCAGCGGCAACTCCAAGAATGGCCTGCGGGCCGTCGAAGAAGCGAACAAGCGCGACGTGCAAAGCATCTGCTTCTTGGGTTGCAACGGCGGCTTCACAAAAGGGCAAGCGACGATGGACATTTTGGTTCCGGGCAGCAGCACCGCGCGCTTCCAGGAAGCGCACAAGTTTCTTTTCCACGTGCCGTGTGAGATGGTGGAGGAGAAGATTCCTAAGGCGTGAGGCGGTCCCGGGTCAGGGATTTGGTGCGATTCCTGGGGGGCGATGGCGCAAAGCTCAGGGGTAGACGAGGCGGAAGAATCCAGACCGTTGGGCAGGCAGGTTGGTAAGCCAGAAAGACGTGTTCGTGTGGGTTCCAGGGACGCGCTGCCAGTCGGCTGCATTGAGGCTGACGCCGGTATCAAGCCGATTCGTTTGAGTCATCAGCACCCAGCCCATGTGGTCGCCGGGCCAGTTGATGGTCAGCCCGGTTCCGGTCCGACTAGTCGTAAGATTGGTTGGGTTCAACATTGTGGTGTAGAAAACGGATGGGGACCATAGCGTGGTGTCGTAAGCATCACCGGAGTTGGCATTAACCCGAAAATAAATGAAGTCCGACTCCCGGACTTGGAGGGCTATGTCATGGTTGGTGCCCGTTGCGTCATTAAAGGCTACCGGTGCGGGTCCCCAGACGAAATTCGTTCCCTGCGCGATGGACGCAAGGATGCCGTCGCCGCCGCGGATGTCGCCTTTGCGAACAGTGCCAGTAACGCGGACGATGCCGGGTGCGGGTGCCACCCATTTCAACACCGCGTCGCCGTTGTTTCCCGGATGAAGCGCGCCGTTCATGATCAAGAGGTAGGTTTCGCTGCCGTTCCAGCGTCCTGATGGTGCATCCCATTGCATGTCTGCGTAAGTCGCGCCAGTCGCATACTGATAGTGCCAGTTCCGCTGGCCTTGCACATTGGAGAAGTCTGGCGCGCTGTTGAAGACCAGAGGAGATATGCTCACCGGAAGGCTGGCGGCGACGGGGGTGAGGCTGGCGGTGAGGAGCGTGTTTAGCAGGGGGGCGTTGCTGCTGGCTTGGAGCAATCCCGAAAGGGGGTCCAGCCAGACGCCGGGTGCTCCGGGGTGAAGAGACCATTGCACTGGCGCATCGGGCATGGGAAGCCCCAACTGGTCGCGCACGGTTGCGGTGTAGCGCGAACTGCTTAACCCAATGGCGGGGATGCCAAGGGAATCTGGCCCGGAAATCTGGATCGAAGTGGGCGAAGGAAGATAGGCGGAATTGTCCGCCCCGCGATTGGGAGCGGCGTTTGAGGTGACCCAGTAGCCCCAGAAATCGCGCCCACCATTGTTGGCTACTAACAGACCGGAGCCGATGACTGGAGAGTTCGTTAGGACTTTGAAACCTTCCAGCAAGCCAATGGTGTTGGGGTTGATGAAATGCGGATTTGCAAGAATTCCAGAGGGGTCATTTGTGGCGGCGGGCATTCCGCCGTAGTAAAGGTTGTGGCGGAAGATTTGACTGCCGAACCCAGCCCCCAAATTGGTGCCCCAAAAGATATTGTTGTAAAAAGTGTTTGTCAGCCCGGCAGCCACGATCCCGATTTCGAGCGGGCCGGTGGGGTTGTAGAATATGTTGTTGTAGAAGAGTGCGTTATTCCGGTAGAAGTTCCCCACGGATTCGTTGACGGAGATGTTGTAGCGCGCCACGGTCTGGCCGGCGTCCGGGCTGCAGCAATCCAGCAGGAATCCGCCTTCATTGTCATGGGAGTAGTTATATTGGAAAATGGTCCTCCCGGTGGCGAGCACGTCGTTGTCGAATCCCTGACCATCCCCCAGCCACACCTTGGTGTGGTGCACCTCGTTGAACTGCCAGAGCCCGCCGTGATGGCGTGTCGGCCACATGCCTGCCACATAATCGGTGCCGTTCACGCCCAGCGCACCCGCGTAGCCGACGACGTTATGTTCAACCAACTCGTCGGTCGTGCCGAGAATCAGGATGCCGTCCCCTGCGGTGTGGGAAACACGATTGCTCCGGACGACGACGTCCGGTGAGAGGTTCCACCAGTTCACCCCGCCGCCCACCAGTTCGCTCTCGCCCCAGAAGCATATTCCCTCCCCCACGATATTGGTGACGGTGTTGCCAGCGATCAAAATGGTCTCCCCGCGTGCGGGTTCTTCCACATTTACGTAAATGCCACCGACCGCGTAGAAGCTGGGAAACTCATTTGTGCCGGGCGCCCGGATCGGGCTGGCGAAGACGTCCCGGACTGTGTTGTTCAAGATTTGGATGCCACGCATATCCCTGCCGTCGTTGGACAAGACGTAGATGCCGAACCGCTTCGCGTAGTAGCCAGCCCAGTTGGCTACTTCAAGGTTGGAAATGGTCCAGTATTCTCCGTTGACCAAATTGACGGCGCCGGCGCCGACCGAGCCTTGCGCATCAATGACTGGCTTGGGCCCTTCGCCGTAGGCGGTGAGGACAATTGGTGCGTTGCTGTTTCCTGAGCCGTTTAGCCAAACCAGGCCATTCCAGACTCCGCCTGCCTTGAGATGAATTCTGTCGCCTGGCTCAAACTTCGTGTTGTTGATATTCGTCAAGCTTCGCCAGGGCGAGGACGGAGAGGTTCCCGCGTTGGAATCTGCTCCGTCTGGGGCCACGTAGAAACTTGAGCCGGACCCGCCTGCGGCCAAGTGCAGTTCACCAGTTACCAGCAAGCAGCCGACCACCATGAATGCAACAACCGGAAAGGACCAAAGCATGTTCAACAACCTAGTTGGTGGCAGCGGTATTGTTTGCACCCTAAAATGATTCATTGAAAGCCTTGACGCAGAGCGTAATGCCGCAAATCAGGGCGTCAACGGTCTGGATAAACATCTTGTGCCAGACAGTGGAAGGGAGGATTCCCAAGGCATAGGGAATCCATCGCAACTGCTGTCTTTTGGATCTCGCGCGGCTTTGCTGCGCTGATTGGGGTGGCGTGCTCCTATAAAATCTTGCCAAGTCGGGCGAGCGTCGGGCATTTTCACGCATGGCAGCTACGCACAAGCCACACCCCGTTGACTCCCGGTTCTATCAAGCCGCTGATGACTTCTTTCCCGGTCACGCCGGCACCGCCCTGACCTTCGACGATGTCACGCTGGCCACGCAGTATTCTGAGGTGCTGCCGCGCGAAACGTTGTTGTCCATGCCGCTGGTCGATGGGCTCGCATTGAACATCCCCATCGTCTCCGCCGACATGGACACCGTCACCGAATCCCGCATGGCGATTGCCATGGCGTTGAACGGCGGGCTGGGTTTGATTCACTACAACATGAGCGAGTCAGAACAGCTTCGCCATGTAAGCCGGGTGAAGAATCACGTGCATGGCCTCATTCAGGAGCCAATCACCGTGACTCCTGATAAGTTGATCGGCGACGTGCTCGAAATGGTCGAGGCACGGCGTTTTGATTTTCGCACCTTCCCCGTGGTGGACGAGTCCGGCAAGCTGGTTGGACTGCTCTCCGGTCACGTGGTGAAACATCGTTACGCCAGCCGCAAAGTGTCTGACGCGCTCACGCCTCGTGATCAGGTGCAGACGATTCGCAAGAAGGAACTCGGCTCCAATCCCATCGCCCGCGCTGACAAGTTTTTCACGGACCATCCTGGCATCCACAAGCTGCTGGTCGTGGATGACAAGGACCACTTGCACGGCCTCTTCACGATGAGCGATGTGGAACGCATCACTCAGGAGAAGAAGGCGCAATTCAAGCCGGCGCGTGATGCCCACTTTCGCCTGTTGTGCGGCGCGGCGGTGAGTGCCACGCGCAATGCTTTTGGCGAACTGGACCGCGAACGCATTCTCAAACACGTGGGTGCATTGGTGGAACGCGGCGTCGATGTGGTGGCGGTCTCCACTGCGCATGGCTTCAGCAAGGGCGTGGGCGAAACGGTGAAGATGATTCGTAGTGAATTCAAAAACCTGCCCATCATCGCGGGTAACGTGACCAGCGCAGCGGGTGTGGATTTTTTGGCGGATGCTGGGGCGAATGTCATCAAGGTGGGGCAGGGGCCCGGTTCTATTTGCACCACGCGGGTGGTGGCGGGCGTAGGCATTCCCCAATTGACTGCGCTCTATGTTTGTTCGCGGGCTGCGGCCAAGAAGGGTGTGAGTTTGCTGGCCGACGGCGGTATCACCAAGTCAGGCGATATCGTGAAGGCATTGACGCTGGCGCAAGCGGTCATGTGCGGAGGCATTCTGGCAGGTTGCCCCGAGGCCCCCGGTCAGATCATGGAGATTGGCGGCAAAATGTATAAGCAATACCGTGGCATGGGCAGTCTGGCGGCGATGAAGGCCGGCTCCGCAGCACGTTACGGCCATGACAAGGCGGACTCCACCCGCAAAGTTGCGGCGGAGGGCATCGAGGCATTGAAGGAAGTCACCGGCTCGGCGGATGTGGTATTGTCGCAATTGATCGGCGGCATCCAGAGCGGCATGGGCTATTTGGGCGCGGGCAACCTGGAACAGCTTCGCCAAAAGGCCCGTTATATCCGCGTCAGTCAGGCTGGCATGAAGGAAGCCACCCCGCACGACGTAGTGGAGTTGAAGACGGGCAGCTAAGTCCCCCTTCAATGCATCCATCCGCTAACAACCCTCAAGCTTGAAGCCGAGCGGGGGCGCGCGCTACCTTCCAGTGCATGCGTCTGTTGGACCGCTACCTTTTACGGGAATTGTTGATGCCGCTGGGGTTTTGTCTCGGCGGCTTCTTGGTTTTCTGGGCGGCGTTCGACTTGCTGGCGCACCTGTCCGAGTATCGTGAGGCGAAAATGACTCTGGGGGACATGGGACAATACTATCTCCTCACCGCTCCGAGCATTCTAGCATATCTCCTGCCTATCGGATTGCTCCTGGCTTTACTCTATGCCCTGACGCAGCACGCCAAGCATCACGAGTTGACGGCGATGCGTGCAGCCGGGATTAGCATGTGGCGGCTGGCGACCCCTTATCTCGCCGTGGGCTTCAGCTTGAGTTTGGCCATGTTTGCCATCAATGAAGTTGTGGCTCCGCCCGCCGCGGCTTGGGCCGAGGAGTTGAAGACCCGGCGCAACACCGGCTCGGAGGAAGGCTCCAAGGTGGTGCGCAACATGGGGTTTTCCAATAGCCGCGAGCGTCGTCGGTGGCAGATTGGAACCTACGACCTCGAAAAAAACACCATGACCAAGGTGCAGGTGGCGTATCCCATGGGTGACGGCACGCTGGCGTGGTTATTTGCTGAGAGCGGCCGCTACGAGAGCGGGAGTTGGACCTTCGAGGGCGTCAAAATCCTTCAGCAAATCGCGCCCGATGACACAACGCTTTACACAGCCATAGAGACCAATCAATTGGTGCGCCGGGATTTTACGGAGCCGCCCGAGGCAATTCGGAGCGAGTTGAAAATCTCCGGCAGCATAGGCTTGCGGCGCGTGAAGGAGGCGGACATCCCGTTGCAGGCCCTGTGGGACTACCTGCGTTTTCACCCCAATCTTTCCGGCCAGAATCATGCGTGGTTCTTCACCAAATTTCATGGACGCATGGCGGCACCGTGGACCTGTCTGGTCGTGGTGTTGATCGCCGTCCCATTTGGCGCACCGTCGGGGCGGCGCAATGTTTTTGTGGGGGTGGCGGGCAGCATCTTCATTTGCTTTGCCTACTTTGTTTTGATGCAAGTGGGGTTGGCGATGGGCAGCGGAGGCTGGATGCCGCCCTGGCTGGCGGCGTGGTTGCCCAATCTTTTCTTCACCTTGCTGGGAGCGTTCCTGATCAATCGCGTGCGTTAAGCCATGAGTGAAGCGGACGCATTGAAGTCGCAATACGAAAGGCTCTCCCTGTTGTATCAGGTCAGCCAAACGATTCACTCCACGCTAGACCCCGAAGCGGCTTTGAAGTTGATTGTGACCGAGGCGGTGAAGGTCATGCGCGCGACCAGCGGATCGGTGGCGCTCGTCAATCCCAACCGAGGACTGCTGGAAATCCAGGCATCCATCGGGCTGCCCGAGGATGCGCGCAACGTGCGTCTGCGCGTTGGTGAAGGCATCACGGGCATGGTCGCACGCACCGGCAAGCCCCTGCTCGTAGGCGACACGCGAAACAGTCCGCTTTACGTGACCATTCGTGCCGAAGTGCGCTCCGAACTGGCTGTGCCGCTGGAAGTTGAAGGCGAAGTGCGTGGCGTCCTGAACGTGGACTCCGATCAGTTGGATGCCTTCACTGAGGCGGACCAGGAATTGTTGCAAGAACTCGCGCGACTGGCTGCGGGCGTGATTCGCAACACCTGGTTGCACGAGCAGTTCCGGCAAAAGGCGAAATTGTTCGAAGCCCTGACGACGGTCAGTCGCACCGTCAACTCGGCCATCAGCCTGGATGACGCGTTGAGCGCTATCACCCGTCAGGCCAGCGAGCTGATTCATGCCAAGATGTGTTCGCTCATGCTGTTGGATGAAACACGTGAATGGCTGAGCGTGCGGGCGAGTCACGGCGCGAGCGAGCGCTACCTCGCGAAGCCGCGGTTGAATGTGAATGAGAGCTTCGTCGGCGTGGTGGTGCGTCGTCGGCGTTCGTTGCAACTGGATGACATCGTTGGCTCGGGCAAATATCAGCACTCCGCCCTGGCGGCGCAGGACGGGCTGGCATCCTTGTTGTCTGTGCCATTGGTATTCAATGAGCGCGCCATCGGGGTGCTCAATGTTTACACCGGGCAGCCCTACCATTTTTCGGATGAGGAGGTGCGCATCCTCAGCATCTTCGCGGAGCTATCGGCGATCGCCATCGAGAAGGCCAGGTTGTACGAGCGCGTGGTGGACATGGAAGAGTTGTTGCGTCACAACGAAAAGCTTTCCGCCCTCGGATTGCTTGCCGCGGAAGTGGCCCACGAGATCCGGAATCCGCTCACGGTGATGAAGATGTTGTATCACTCGCTCGACCTGCGGTTTCCGGAGAGCGACCCGCGCGCGACCGACTCACGCATCATCGGCGAAAAGATTGATCACCTGAACAAGATTGTGGAGCAGGTGCTGGCGCTGTCGCGCAACGCCGAGCCGCAACTGGCTCCCGTGGATTTGAACGGGGCGTTGCAGGAGTTGAACCTCTTGTTGGGGCACAAGCTCAAGAACCAGGGCGTCGAGATGGTCAGCCAGCTGCACGCAGGTTTGCCATTGGTGGCGGGGGACGAAACGCAGTTGGAACAGGTGTTCCTCAATCTCTCGCTGAACGCCGTCGAGGCGATGCCCGAGGGCGGCCAGCTAACCGTGACCACGCGCACAGCTGCTTCCCCGGATAACGATGGACGCTCGTGGGTGGAGGTGGAGTTTGCCGACACTGGTCGTGGGATGACGAAAGAGGAACAACGGGGCGCTTTTAAATCGCTGCTCAAAACTTCCAAGCAGAAGGGCACGGGCATCGGCTTGGCCATAGTGGGCCGTATCATCGAGGCGCATCGCGGCAAGATCGAGCTGCAATCCGCTCGCGGCAAAGGCACGAGCATTCGGATACTGCTGCCGGCGATGTAGCCGCTACATCTGATCGAGCACCTCGATGCCGAGGGCCTCAAGTCCCTGCTTCAACACACGGCCGGTCAGCTCGCAGAGCGCGAGGCGGCTGGCGCGGGTTTCGCCTTCGGACTTCAGCACCGGGCACGCCTCGTAGAACTTCGCAAACGCCCCCGCTACTTCGTAGAGGTAATTGCAAAGGTAGTTAGGGCGGAAGTCGGCAGCCACGCCTTCGAGCACGCCGCCGAAGTTCAGCAACTGCTTGGCGAGTGCTAATTCATCCGCTGCGCCCAGTTGAATGTTGGAAGTTGAAGGTTGAATGTTCGGCGTTTCCCCTGCCTTCCGCAAAATGCTCGCGATGCGGGCGTAGGCATATTGTAGGTAAGGTGCGGTGTTGCCTTGCAGCGAGAGCATCTTGTCCCAACTGAATACGTAATCGCTTTGCCGGTTGGGCAGCAGGTCGGCGTATTTTACGGCGCCGATGCCCACGACGCGGGCGATCTCGCGGCGCTGGGCTTCAGGAAGGTCAGGGTTTTTCTCGTTCACCACGGCCAGTGCGCGGGACTCGGCTTCGTCAAGCAGGTCGCCGAGCTTCACGGTGTCGCCGGAGCGCGTTTTGAAGGGTTTGCCGTCGTCGCCCATGATTTTGCCGAAGCCGACGTGAACCAGTTTCACCTTCTTGGCGGCCTCGGGCTGCCAGCGCGCGAAGGCGAGGAAGAGCTTCTTGAAATGCGGCGCCTGGCGGTCGTCCACCACGTAAACAATCTCATCTGGCGACCACGTCTTGAGCCGGTAATCCACCGTGGCGAGGTCCGTGGTCATGTAGTTGAACCCGCCGTCGCTCTTGCGGACGAGTGCAGGATCCGCGACCCATTCGCCATCGCGATTGACGAGGAACGGGTCTTCTTTGGGCGGCAGTGAGCCGTCGCTGAAGATGCCGACGGCCCCTTCACTCTCGCGGGCGATGCCGCGCCTGAGCAAATCCGCAACGACCTCACCGAGCCAAGCATTATAAAAACTTTCGCCGAGCGCCTCGTCAAACTCCACGCCTAGCCGACCGTAGATCGTATCAAACTGCACCTGCGACAGCCGGATCATCTCTTTCCAGATGGCGGCGTTTTCAACGTCGCCAGCCTGGAGTTTCACGAGCTCCAGTTTCGCCGCTTCGAGGCGCTGTGGATTCGCGTCGCACTCGGCGTTGATGACTTTGTAAAGGCGTTCCAGTTCTGCGATGGCGTCGCGTTCCAGCGCGGTGCGGTCGAGGATTTGTTTCCAGCCGAGGAGCAGCTTGCCAAATTGCGTGCCCCAGTCGCCGATGTGGTTGTCGGTGATGACCCGGTGGCCAAGCAATCGCAGGATGCGCTGGAGCGCGTCGCCGATGCCAGTGGAGCGGATATGGCCGACGTGCATGGGCTTGGCAACGTTGGGGGAACTGAAGTCCACCACGACTGTCAGTGGATTTGTCGCCCGTTCATAGAACAAATGCTGGCCTGCGAGCGCCTCATCCAGACAGGCCGCGACGGCCTCCGGCTTCAAGCGAAAATTTAAGAAGCCCGCTCCGGCAATCTCAACAGGTTCGCACCAATTTGTGACGTTGAGTTGGGCCTTCACTTGTTCGGCGAGCTGGCGCGGATTCATTTTGCGCGCTTTGGCAATGGACATCAGGGCGTTGCTTTGATAGTCGCCAAACTTCGGGTCCGGACACGGACGCACGAGCACCGCGCTTACGTCGGCATCTGGCAGGACGGCGCGGACAGCCGCTTGCAGGGCGGCTTCAATGTGTTTGTTGGGCAGCATGGTGAACGTATTACGTGTTGCGTGTTCCGTTTGAAAGTGCGTCACGCCAGAAAAGGGCGGAACGCGCAACACGGAACTCGCGGGCGGAATTATCCCGAAAGACGGAGGAAAAACCAGCAGCGAGAAGACTGCTTTGGCCGGTCGCGCCTACTTCTTCCCTTGGTCGCGGATGATCTGGAGCATCGAATCCCCGTCGGGAGCCTGTTCGAGGGCCTGACGGAATTCCGACTTGTGGAGCATCTTGGCGATGTTGGCGAGGGTGTGGAGGTGCTTCTGAAACTGACCTTGGGGAACGAGGAAGAGCATGACGAGGTGGACGGGCTGGTTGTCGAGGGAGTTGAAGTCCACTCCCTTCTTGGAGCGGCCCAGTGCGCCGACAACCTCGTAGATCAGGTCCGTGGAGGCGTGGGGGATGCCGATGCCAAAGCCGATACCCGTGCTCATCGAGGTCTCGCGTTTGCGGACGACGGCAGTGATCGCCTCGCGGTGTTCGGGTTTGATCTTGCCCGTCGCCACGAGGTTGTTGATCAGTTCGTCAATGGCCTGCCAGCGATCCGTCGCTTGCAAGTCGGGAACGATCTGCTCTTTAGATAGGATGTCGCCCAAGTCCATACGTGCAACTACGCTGGGGATTTCGCCCGAATCATCCACCCAATTCAAGGATGAATTGCGCGTCGTGGAAATTAGCTGGGCCGGAAACTGGACATTCCAGGGAGCGCTGACCAGATTGGGACATGGCTCTGACACCTTCCACCATGTTGGCGCTGGGAACGCCAGCTCCTGATTTCCAACTCCCCAACGTTGATGGCAAAACCGTTTCGCTGGCGGATTTCAAAGGCTCGCCGGTGCTGGTCGTCATGTTCCTCTGCAATCACTGCCCCTACGTGAAACATCTGCGTGCTGCGTTGGCTGAGTTCGGTCGCGAATGTGCCGCCAAGAATGTGGCCGTGGTCGCCATCAGTTCCAACGACGCTAGGAATTATCCGGATGACAGCCCGGCAAAGATGGTGGCGGAAGCGCGAACGGCGGGTTACACGTTCCCGTATCTCTACGACGAATCGCAAAAAGTCGCCAAAGCCTATCGCGCCTCGTGCACACCGGACTTCTTCGTGTTCGATCGTGGTCGTCGGCTAGTCTATCGCGGCCAGTTCGACGCCAGCCGACCGGGTAACGGTATTCCCGTTTCAGGCAAGGATCTTCGTGCGGCGGTGGACGCAGTGTTGAGGGGCACGCCGCCTTCGATCAACCAAGTGCCGAGCATGGGATGTAACATCAAATGGAAGGCCGGTAACGAGCCGGATTATTTTTGAGCGCTAGCTTCGCTTTTGACCTCCAATCTCCTTGGTGAATAGTTGCTCCAATATTCTGCGTTCTGTCTCGCTGCTTACGGCTGCAGGGCTTGCGGTTTCCGCAATTGCCGAGGAATTGCCCTGGCCCACGAATGACCTGCGTTACGCGGTTTACACCAACTTCGTCGCTCATACCAACGCCCGCACCACCCAGCTTCACGCGCGTTTCACGCGTGAGCCCGGCTGGCCCACGAACGGCGTGCCGTGCGCTGAGTGGCACCCGCAAAGCCTGTTACAAGGATGGACCGGCTTCAACGGCCTGAGCATTTGCCACGCGTTCGAAGGCAACCCTGGCCAAGTGCGCATCACGTTGCTCACCCGCCGACATGGTTACGTGCGCGGTCACAGCATGGGCGAGGTGCCCGGAGTGGTGCTCACCAATCGCGCGGGCCTGAAGTGCTGGTTCCTGACCACGAACAACACGTTGGTTGAAGCTGAAGTGGCGGCGGACCTTATCCGATTCCCGTGGAACGGTTCGGGTAACTTACCGCGCGAGACGAACGACTGGGGCCTGCTGTTGTTCAAGAAGGATTTGCCGCTGAGCATTCCCAGCCTGCCGGTCATTTCGCAGGCGGACTTCCTTGCGTATTACCCCAGCAGCCAGTCCAATATCATGTTTTACGTGGAGCAGGGCGGGCACTGCGGGGCGCAGAGCAATCCGGGCATAGGCGGCATCTTTCCGCAGTTCTCAGTCAACGGCTGGAAGGGTGGCGATTCCGGCAGTCCGAACTTTCTGCCCATGCCGGACCACACGCTCGTGCTGGCTGGCGGGCGCGGCACTAGCTTCGCCTCATCAGAAATGCAAGCAGACATCGATAAGTTGACGCGCTGGGCTGGATTGCGAACGAACGACTATCAACTCCGCTGGGTGAGCCCGACCAATTACCTGCGGCACTAGCAGCTCCTTGAGTTTTTCCCGCAACCTTGTCGCTTTGGCGGTGTTTGCCTAGCTTGCCTCCAGCGATGCCAGACCGACCTGACCCGGATGCCGCCTTGATGCTCGCCGTTCAACGCGGCGATCGCGAGGCATTCACCCAGCTGGTGGGGCGGTTTCAACAACCGATCTACAATTTTATTCTTCGCACCCTGCGCGATGAGACCGAAGCGGAGGATTTGACGCAGGTCACTTTTGTGCAGGTCTGGAAGTCTGCGGCTCGGTACAGCGTCAAGGCGCGGTTCTCCACCTGGCTTTACACCATCGCCCGCAATTTGTGCTTGAATGAAATCCGCCGCCGCTCGCGACATCCGGCGGATCCCTTGGACGCCACGCCTGATGATGAGGATCGGCCTGCGCCGCAGTATGAAGACCGTTCTGCGCCCCCGGCCACGGACGAATTGCTCCATGGCGAGTTGCAAACAAAGCTGGCCGAAGCATTGGCCGATTTGCCGGAACATCAGCGCACCGCCATCCTCCTCTGCCAGCAGGAGGAGTTGAGCTACGAGGAAATCGCTGCCGTGCTGGGTTGTTCCCTGTCCGCCACCAAATCGCTCATTTTCCGGGGGCGGGAAACCTTGAAACTGCGCCTGAAAGGCTATCTACGCACCGGAGACTGGATATGAACTGGCATTTAATCTCACCTGCCACGCAACTGCCGCCCCTTGGCGGTGATTAAGAAAGTATCGAGTGATGAACCTGAAACTTGATGAAACCCAATTGCGCGAACTTGCTTGGCGCCGTCCGCTGACCGAAGCCGAACTGGCCCGGCTGGAGGAAGTGTTGCAAGTGAATCCTGGCACTCGCGAGGAGTGGCTGGCCGATGCGAGGCTGTCGGAGGCACTTCGGCAGTTGCCGCAACAACCCGGACCCTCGAATCTCGCCGCCCGCGTGTTGGCGGAGATCGACCGTGACCGGCCTGCTCGCTCCCCAAGTCAAAAATCGCCATGGCTGCTTGCTCGCTGGCAGCGTTGGGCCGGTGGTGCAACGGCGCTGCTGTTGCTGAGCGGCGGCTTCTGGTGGCAGCAACACGCCCAACGGTTGGCTGCCCAACAAACCAAGGCGTTGACCACCTTTGCGCGTTCCACGGAAGCGACGCAGCTTCCCAGTGCCGAAGCGTTGGAGAATTTCGAGGTCATCCTGCGCATCCATCCCGAACCGCTGGCGGATATGGAGTTGCTGGCGCTGGGGGAAAAGCTCGCTGCGATGCCCAGCCACCCATGAATGCGTCCATCAAAACGCATAAGCCAATGGTTTACCTGAGCCAACCCACCCGAATCCCCTCCGAGGAGGAGGGTCGGACAGGTGACGCCAGCGTGTGCGTTTTCCTCCCAGGAGCGGGTAGGGGTGGTTGGCGGTTGCTGCTCGTCTTGCTGTTTGGCGCTCTGGCGGCGACTAATCTCGTCGCGCAAGACAACTCCACCCCCGCCAAGCCGACGACCGATGCTCCCGCAGCCTTGCCGGTTCCACTGACGCCTTCACCAGTGCGGGTCATTCGCGAACTCATCTCCATGCCTGAAGCGAAGCGTGCGGAGCTGCTGGTAATGTATCCCGGTGGCTTACGCGAGCCGTTGGAGGCGAAGGTAACCGAGTATTTGAAAATGGATCCCGAGGCACGCGAGTTGCGGCTGCAGGCGACGGATCTGCGCCATTACTTGCAGCAGTTGTTGCCGCTGGATTACGCCACGCGACAACAGGCGCTGGAGCAGGTGCCTGAGTCCTTGCGGGAAGTGGTGAGGGAGCGCATCAACAAGTGGTCCATCCTCCTGCCGGACATGCAGCGGGACTTTCTGGAGAGTGAAAAGGTGGTGCGCTACTTCACGGAGATGGGCATCACCAGCGAGGACATGCGGCTGGTCTTGATCTTTCCGCCCCGTCCCGATGTGCCGCCGGAAATGGAACGCAAGATTGCCGAGTGGAACAACCTGCCCGTAGAGACGCGCAATCGCGTGTTCGCTCAGTTCAACGACATGTTTGATCTCTCAGCCGAGGAACGTGAGCAAATGTTCAAAACGCTTTCGGCCGAGGAACGCGACGCGATGCGCGAGGCGCTGGACTCGTTCAATCATCTATCCGGCGAGCAACGGCAAGTCTGTCTCCGCTCGTTCGAAAAGTTTTCGCACATGAATGGCCAAGAGCGGCGCATGTTTCTTCAAAAAGCGGAAGCATGGTCGCGCATGACTGCGGCGGAGCGTGAGCAATGGAAGGAACTGGTCAATCGCGTGCCGAATCTGCCGCCGTTCCCCCCGGGCTTCGAGCCGCGCATTCAGTTGCCCACAGCGGGTCAGCCAACGAACGGTGGCTGACCTCACTTCGCATCCAGATTCGCCGACAACTGCTCCTCCGTCACCGTTGAGATGACACCGTTGGGGGGCACGTCCAAGTGAGCGATCCAGAGGATGGCGTTCAGGACGAGCTTGCGCGCATCGTCGTTGCCCCAGTTGGCATGATAATGTCCCCCGGTGAAACCAAAGCCGCGTCCGCCGTTGGGTCGCTCTGCCGCCCACGCCAGATGCTGTGCCAGCCCGCGTTCCACCTCGTCGCGCACTGCCGGGTTGTTTGAGTGCGGACCGTCATCGCGTTTGATGGTTCCTGGCGGTGGTACGGCGGAAAGCAGTGGTGTCACGCCGGTCATGTTCTCCCGGAAGCGCATGTGGAAATACCATTCATCGCGCAGTGCGAATGGCTTTACCCCGCGTGTCACGGGATGATCCGGGAGGGACTGGATATCAGCGATCCACGTGGGATTGACCGACCAGTGAATTTCAAAACATCCGCCGATCCAGTCAATGAACTCCTTTTGCCCGAGTTCGCGCGTCGGCTCGACCCCGTAATGAAGACACGCCAGCCCCACGCCCTTGTCCATCAACCGGCCGATCGTTTTCAGCCGGTCGCCTTGAAGCAGAGTGTGGCCTTTGCCGCCGTCGCAATAAACCACAATGGCGGCAGCATCCTGAAAGACGCTTTCATCGTCCGGCCAGCCATTGGACACCACGACGGAAGTAACGCCGGGAACGTTGGTCAGGCAGGACTGCAACAACAGGCATCCTGCGCGATGTTCATGCTGTCCGGGACCGTGGCTGGGTGCGCCCGCAAGGAAAACGATCTTCTTGTCTGACGCTTCAGCGGAAAGTGTGAGCACGCCGCACAAGGCGACGCAGAGGTAAGAGATTCTAGCCGAATTCATAAGATGTCGGAGTGTGATGTCTTGGACTATTGTTTACTGCAGGTGCCTTCGCAAGAATTGCAAACCGCGGACTGCGATATGTTCACGTGAGGGTTCAATCGGCCGCCAGATGGCGGCAGCCCGGGCGATGACTTTCACATCTGGTGTGAACGATTCAATCACCACGTCCCCGTCATAACGAATGTCGCGCAACGCGGCGGCGATGCCAGCCCAGTTGAGGTGATCGTTGCCAGGCGTCCCGCGATCTGTGCCGCACGCGTGAATGTGTGCGATGTGTCGGCCCGCGCGACGAATGGCCGCCGGAACATCCTTCTCCTCGATGTTCATGTGGAAGGTATCGAGTAACAGCTTTAACGCAGGGTCGTCCACGTCGGCGATCATGGCCAGCCCTTGTTCAACGGTGTTGAGGAAGTCTGTCTCGAAGCGATTCAAGGGTTCCATCGCAATCTGAACACCTTGATCTTCAGCCGCCGCACAGACTTCGCGCAGATTCTTCACCACCGTCCGCCATTGTTGCCGCCGCTCTTGGGCCGAAACCATTTCTGCGCGACCGGTGGCCGAGTAAAGCGGGCCGATCAGCGTGTGCGACCCAAGCGTGGGCATCATTTCGATGAGCTGGCGCAGGTATTTTTTGCAGTCACGCTGCTGCTGGTGTGTGCCGCGTAGATCACGGGCGGGCGGGAAACAGGCGCACAGCGTCCCCCCTGCCAACCCGTGTTCATCAAGCGCAGCCTTGATATGCTTTGGGTCGATGTGCGCGGGGTCTTCCACCGCGATTTCCACCGAGTCGAAGCCCCAACGCCTGAACTGCGCGAACAGCCGCGTGCTCCGGTTCGTGAAGGGCGAGGTGAATAAGAATGTGTTGATCCCCAAGTGCATTTGTCAGGGTTGTAGGTTGAAGGTTACCCGCGAAGCCAGCGGCGGGCTTTCATTTCAAAGCGTGGCAATGTGCCCGGTTGAACCACCGCGACGGGCACACGCAGCGACAGGGTGGTTTCCATCGCCGCCTGAATCTTAGCTGTGAGCGCTCCGGGGTTCACGCAAGCAGCTTCTGGCTCGATGGTCAGTTGAAGCTCGGTCAAGGCACCTTGCTGGGTGATGTTTGCCTGATACTCCGCAACGCCGCCCACGCTGCGAATGACCTCTTCCACGGCCCTGGGATATACATTCACGCCGCGCACGATAACCATGTCGTCCACTCGACCGAGAATGCCGCCCTCAAGCGCCATTTCGTGTGACCCGCAGGCGCAGGTTGCTGGTTCGCGTTCCGCGATTCCCGCCCCGCGCTTTACGAGGTCGCCAGTGCGGTAGCGCAACAACGGCGAGGCGACGCGGCCCAGGGTGGTCAGGATCAATTCGCCCGATTCGCCGGGCGCAACGGGCTTGCCTGTGTTTGGTTCGACCACCTCCCCGTAATAACCCGCCTCGAGCACGTGCAACACGCCGGGCCGCACTGGGCATTCGTAAGTGACCGGGCCGACCTCTGTCATGCCGTGGTGATCGCAAACACGGGCGCCGGGCCAGAGTGATTCGATGCGGGTGCGCGTCGCTGGGATGCTGCCACCGGGCTCGCCGGCCACGATGATGCGGCGCACGCGTGATTGCTGGAGGCTCACGCCATTCTCTTTTGCTACCTCGCCGAGCCGGATGGCGTAAGTGGGCGTGCAGCAGAGCACGGTGGCTTCGTTCTCAAGGATCACTTTCAAGCGCGCGGCACTGCTCAGTCCGCCGGTGGGAATGCATAAGCAGCCGAGGCGCTCGGCGGATTCAAACGCCATCCAAAACCCGAGGAATGGACCGAACGAAAACGCAAAGCACACACGGTCGCCCACGCCTACCCCGGCTGCGCGAAACACCTCTGCCCAGTAGTCCAGAATGCAATCCCAACTCTCCGGCGTATCCAGCCAGCGCAACGGTGCGCCCGTGGTGCCGCTCGTTTGATGAAAGCGCGTGTAGGTGTTGAGCGGATAAGTGAGGTTGGTCCCGTAAGGCGGATGTGCGGCCTGATCGGCCACCAGTTCACTCTTGGTGGTAAACGGGAACCGCACCGAAAAGTCTTCCAGCGACGCCACGTCGAACGTGATGCCGACATCCTCCAGCTTCCGGGTGTAAAACGCATTGCCGGGAAACAGTTCGGTCAGCAGATAGCGCAACTGTTCCAACTGCGCCTCTCGGATGGCGGCGCGAGTGAGTGGCATACGCGCAGTCATCGGGGTTCAAGGCGTGGGTTGAGCGGTTGCTTCCACCTTCGGTCCAGCGGCCTTGGCGCCGGTATTCGTGGGAGCAAACTTGGCCACCATGAATGCGCCCGTGGCGGCCAGCACGCAGCCCAGCACGAAGGGAAGCGGAAGCGCCTTCAAGCCGCCTTCGGGGGGATGCAGCGACATCGCAACGATGGTGTTCACCACCGGTGCGCCGGCGAAGACGATGGGCATCACGGCTGCCGCAGCGCCTCCCTTGTAAATGGGTGCGGCTGCTCCGAGGGCGAGCACGAGCGTGAACGCGCCAACGGCCCCGGCCACGCCGGCAATCAGGCTCCATTGGATGCCGCCGGCGGAGAAGCTCCAGTTTGAGCCGCGCAATTTCAGCAGCGCAGCCGCAGCCACCCCGATCAACGCGTAAGCGATGCACACGAAGAGAAATGCCTTCAGTCCGGCGTGAGGAGCTTCTGTGCCCATGGGCATTTGGCCCCGTCCTTTGTGCAGCAGGACGCCGTAAACACCCCACGACAGCACGGTGAGCAGCGCGAATACAATCCAGTTCATGCTGCCGAATCTAGCGGTCCGCCCGCACAGCGGCAAACGGATTGTCGGCAAAGCAAGGTTGCCCACGCGCAATAGCTGAACAATATTGGCCGCCACGCATGAATGGGATTAACCGCATCAAGTGGCTGCTCGCGCTGGGCGTATTGCTGGCGGTAGCTGGCTGTGGCAAGCCAGAGTCGGCCAGGGAGACCGCATCGCCCGAATCCGGCGCTACAGCCCCGGCATCGGCGCACGCTGACTGGCCCATCTTCCGCGGGGATCCTGCGTTAAGCGGTGTGGCCAAGGGTGATTTGCATGTGCCGCTCAGTCTGGCGTGGACGTTCAAGACCGGCGGACCCGTGCAGTCCTCCGCCGTGGTTGTGGATGGACGGGTGTTTTTCGGCTCTGGCGACAGCAATGTGTATGCGGTGGATTTGGTGTCGGGGGAAAAGGTTTGGGCTTTTCCTGCGGGCGACATTGTGGAGGCACCGCCGGTCGCGCTGAACGGAATGATCTATGTTGGCACGGCAGCGGGTCAGTTTCACGCGATCGATTCGGCCAGCGGGAAATCAAAGTGGACGTATCGAACGGGTGACAAGATTCTCGCGTCGGCCAATTGGTTCGCCGAAGGCAAGCGCACCAACGTGTTGATCGGCAGTTACGATTACTTCCTGCACTGCGTGGATGCCGCCACGGGAGCGAGCAACTGGGTTTATGAAACGGGCAACTACATCAACGGCACGCCCGCAGTCGCCGCGGGACTTACGGTGTTCGGTGGATGCGATGCCGTATTGCACGTGGTCTCCGTGAGTGACGGCGCCAAGCGTGGCGAGATTCCGGCGGGCGCGTATGTGGCGGCGTCCGTGGGGATGGCCGATGGTAAGGCGTATTACGGTCATTACGAAAATGAGTTTCAATGCGTGGATCTCCAATCGGGGCAGACGATCTGGAGATTTCGCGAGCGTAACTTCCCGTATTTCTCCTCCGCAGCCATCACTAGTGACCGCGTGTTGTTCGGCGGCCGCGACAAGCGGTTGCATTGCGTGAATCGCAACGACGGAAAGCCCGTCTGGCAGTTCGCCACGCGCGGCAAGGTGGACAGTTCGCCCGTGGTATGCGGCGACAAAGTGGTTGTAGGTTCGGATGATGGACGTATCTATGTGGTTTCGCTGAATGACGGCGCTGAATTGTGGTCTTATGAAATCGGCGAGCCCGTGGGCACCACACCTGCAGTGGCCGGCGGGCGGGTGATGGTGGGCAGCGAGGACGGGAACGTCTATTGTTTCGGCGTGGTCCGGTAATTGGCCGCATCACGGATTGAAATGTCTCACCGAATTCGCAAGGCTCTACGAATGAAATCACACGCATGGATTGCAAGGGGATGGTTAATGGCTGCCGCCTGCCTCGCATTGACTGCGGCCAACGGCGCAGAGGAGCCGGGTGCGCCAAAAGGCTCAGACGAAGCCAAACCCGCTGAAAAGCCCAAGGCAGTCAAGTCCGACAAGGCAGAAGGTGGCGGCAAAAACGGAGTCACCGTGCCGGATGTCGCCAGTGAGCCGGTTGTAATCACCAATACGGTGGAACTCAGTGGGCGGTTCATCGCTTACACGGCTGAGACTGGAATGTTGCCGCTGCTGAAATCGGACGGTGTTCCCCGCGCAGCGGTTTTTTACACCGCCTACAAGCGTCTCGATACCACCAATGCCTCCCAGCGGCCGCTCATGTTTTTCTTCAATGGCGGTCCAGGGTCGTCATCTGTGTGGCTGCATCTGGGCGGGCTGGGGCCGCGTCGCGTGAAGTTGAATGATGACGGGACCATGCCGCCGCCGCCATTCAGCCTGACGGACAACCAGTATTCAATACTGCACGCAACGGACTTGGTGTTCATCGATCCCGTTGCGACGGGCTATAGTCGCCCGTTCAAAGATGAGAAGGCGGATCAATTCTTCGGCCAGTCTGGCGACATTGAGTCGTTGGGGGAATTCATCCGCCTGTGGACCACACGCCACGAACGGTGGCGTTCACCGAAATATCTCTGCGGCGAAAGCTACGGTGTGTTTCGGGCCGCTGGACTCGCGGAACATCTGCACTCGCGCTACGGCATGTATTTGAACGGCGTGGTCCTGTTGTCGGGCTTGCTGGACTTTGCCACGCTGCGCGAGGGGCCGGGCAACGATTTGCCGTCGATTGTTTTTCTCCCGACTCTCACGGCGACGGCGCACTTCCACAACAAGCTGCCGTCCGATTTGCAAGCGAGCCTGCCCAAGGCACTGGCCGAAGCCCGGGAGTTCGCTCAGGGCGAGTATGCGGTGGCCTTGCTGCGCGGCAGCACTCTGTCGGCCAAGGAACGGGAAAAGATTGCGGCAAAGCTCGCGCGCCTCACTGGGTTGTCGCCGCAGTTCATCGAAGAGAACAATCTCCAAGTGGACTCCGGCAAGTTCCGCGAGATGTTGTTGCGCAAGGAAGGGTTGATCATCGGCCGGTTTGACTCGCGCATCACCGGGCGCGATGCCGACAAATCGGGGCCTTTGCCGCGTTTCGATCCGTCGTATGCCGCGGCGCTCGGACCGTTCGCCGCCGGCATGAATTCCTACCTGCGCGAGGAGCTCAAATATGTAAACGACCTCCCGTATGAGGTGCTGGCCAGTGTGCAGCCGTGGAACTATGACGCGCGTCATAGTTATCCCAGCGTGGCGGACCGGCTCGCGTCGGTCATGAGCCAGAACCCGCATCTGCGCGTGCTGGTGTTGATCGGCTTGCGCGATCTCGCGTGTCCGGGTGACGGCATTCGTTACAGCCTGGATCATCTGCAACTTGACCCGGCACTGCGCGGCAACATCAGCTATGCTGAGTATGAGTCGGGTCACATGATGTATGTGAACCTGCCAGACCTGAAGAAGTTGCAAAAAGATCTCGAAACGTTTGTGAAGTGATGAGCCAGAACCCGATTCTGTCCGGCACACCGGGCGCGCCGCCGTTGCGCCACGAAACTACTGCGGGCAATTATTTCGTGGCCAACTACCCGCCGTTCGCCTTCTGGAAGAAGGAATCGGTCCCCGAACTGCACGCGGCCCTGAACGTGGAATGCGGAACGCGGAACGCGGAAGAACAAACGCCGATGGGGGTATACGCGCACATCCCGTTTTGCCGGAAGCGCTGCCACTTTTGTTACTTCCGCGTTTACACCGACAAGGATGCGCAACAGATTCGCGGATATTTGGACGCGTTGTTGAAGGAGTTGACGGTTTACGCCGGGAAGCCTGCCATCGCCGGCCGCAAACCCAAGTTTGTTTACTTCGGGGGCGGCACACCGAGTTATTTGTCTCCAGACCAATTGAGGTTTCTGACGGATGGCATGAAGCAACTGCTGCCGTGGGAGGAAGCGGAGGAAGTCACCTTTGAAGCGGAACCGGGCACGCTCACGGATCACAAGCTGCAAGCGATTCGAGGTCTAGGTGTGACGCGTCTCAGTCTGGGCATCGAGCATTTTGACGATCACATTCTCGAGGTCAACGGCCGCGCGCATCGCTCCATGGAGATCCAGCGCGCTTATGCTTTTGCCCGCGAGATTGGGTTTCCGCAGATCAACATAGATCTCATTGCCGGCATGGTTGAGGAGACCGAGGAGAAGTGGCGCGAAACGGTCGCCAAGGCTGTCGAACTAAAGCCTGACTCGCTGACGATTTACCAGATGGAGGTGCCCTACAACACGGGCATCTTCCAGCAAATGAAGGCCGAGGGGAAACTGGTCGCGCCGGTGGCGGACTGGGAGACCAAGCGGGCGTGGGTGGACTATGCGTATCGCGAGTTCGAAAAGATCGGTTACACCGTGACGAGTGGCACGACGGTAGTGCGCGATCCAGACAAGGTGAAATTTCTCTATCGGCAGGGCCTGTTCTCCGGTGCGGACATTCTTTCGATTGGGGTGGCCAGTTTTGGCCATTTGAGCGGTGTGCATTACCAGAATCACCATGACTTCGCTCCGTATGTGGAAACGGTGAACGCTGGGCAACTGCCGGTGTATCGCGCGCTGCCCCCCAGCGCGGACGAGCGATTGATTCGTGAGTTCATCCTCCTGCTCAAACTCGGCAGCGTGAGGGTGGATTACTTCACGCACAAATTCGGCGTGAATCCGCGCGAGCGCTTTGCCGAGCCATTGCAACGGCTCGCGGACTGGGGCTTCCTTTCCCGGAACAACGGCACTATCAGCATCAATCGCGCGGGGCTGTTGCAAGTGGACCGGCTGCTGCACGAATTCTTCCTGCCCGAACACAACACGGGGAGGTATGCGTGAAGGCCGACGCAGCCGCGCATAAGTCCATCGCCACGGACAATCTCTTCCCGCTCGCCGAGTTTTACGCTCGCACCAGCTTGGCGTTGCCCGCCATCACGCGCATCCGGCCCGACGCGATACCGGAGCCGTATCGCTCGCTGTTGGTTCACTCCAAGGATATGACCCCTACGCTCGAGCGATATCACGTGAGTGATCTCTACATCCATGCGCTGAGCACGGAGCGGCGCGGGACGGACTATTTTCGCGAAGTGGTGTTGCACCGTGCCAGCGACGATGCGCCGGTGGAGTTTGGCGCCATCTGCATTCACCTTGACCGATTCAGTCCGGAAGCGCGCTGGATGGTGCTTCAGGAGAAAGTGCCGCTCGGTCGCATTTTGAGCGACCAAGCCACACCGCACGTAACCCGGGCGCTCGACTACTTCCAAGTGGAGCCAGACTTGATCATTTGCGAGGCGTTGAAGTTGCCTGCGCCGGTCTCGCTGTTTGGCCGCCGGGCGTTGTTGATTGACGCGCAGAATCAACCCTTGTCTCAGGCGGTGGAAATTCTGCCGCTTTTGGTCGCACATTAGCGAGTCCAATGCTGGGAGTGCAGCCCATTCCGCCGTTTGCTTCGCGTTTGCTTCGGTTTAGAGGTGTCGCCAATATCCCGCCCGCATGAATCCGGCGGCCATTGAGGCGCATCTCAAACACGTCCTGCTTGACTGGGGAATCATCGTATTTGCGGCATGGTTGTTTGGTCGGCTGGCGCGGCGTGTGGGGCAACCCTTGGCGGTGGGTGAGATTCTCGCGGGTATCGTGCTGGGGCCTTCTCTGCTTGGCACGCTATGGCCGGCCGCAGATTCCCTGCTTTTCCAACCGGGCACGCAACAGTCGTTGCAGTTGCTGGGTAAGCTCGGGTTGATCCTGCTGCTCTTCCAAGTTGGGATGGAATTCGATTACGGCCACTTGCGCTCACGTTCGCGAACGGTGACGGCGGTTTCCTTGATGGGATTGATGTCGCCATTCCTTTGCGGGCTGGCGGTCGGCCCATGGTTACACCGCCAATTTGCACCGGACCTGCCGCGGTTTGGCTTCATTCTGTTTTTCTGCATCGCGCTGTCGATCTCGGCACTGCCCGTCATGGGGCGAATTCTGCTGGAGATGAAACTGGAGCGCACGGCTGTCGGCGTTATGGGGATCAGTTCGGCGGCCATCGACGATGTGATCGGCTGGGTGCTGCTGGCGGTCGCGAGTGCCGTGGTGACGGCGGGCTTGGATGCCAAGGCATTGTCGTTGCAGGTGGCCGGAATCATCGCGTTCTTCTCGGTCGTGATGTTGGTGGTTGGCCCGTGGGTGAGGAAACTCTGGCGCAAGAGCCAAGCGCAGCATCACGGATTGACGCCGTCCTTCATGGTGCTGCTGTTGGTGCTGCTGGTCGGTTGCTGTCTCGCCACCAACACGCTGGGTATCTTTTCCATTTTTGGCGCATTCATTTTTGGTGTGGCGCTGCATCAAGAGGCTGAACTCGTGCGGGCGTGGCGAGCCAAGTTTTCCGACTTCGTGCTGGTGGCGCTGGTGCCGGTATTCTTCACGAATACGGGCTTGAACACCAAGATCGGCTCGTTGCAAACGCCCCTCGCTTGGGCGGGTGTGGCAGTGGTGCTGGCGGCGGCGGTGGCAGGCAAGTTGGGCGGTTGTTACCTGGGGGCCCGGCTGACCGGGCAGGGACGGCGCGAATCCGCCTGCATTGCGGCACTGATGAACACCCGCGCCTTGATGGCGTTGGTGGCCATCAACATCGGGATGGACCTCGGCCTCCTGAATCCGGCGATGTTCACCATGCTGGTCCTGATGGCATTGCTCACGACGGCCATGACAGCCCCTTTGCTGCGTTGGTGGCTGCCGGATGAACTCAAGGGAACAGCCACCAGCCGTGGCGTTTGAGCGGTTATGTCGGTTTGCGCCCAGCGCTAAACGGCTGTTCTTCAGGCGACTATCCAAGTTGCTTGTGTTGGGGGTGGGCTATACCTACTCTCCGTGCGCCTATGAAACTGTACTTCTTGGCGATCATCGTGGCCGTTGCCGCTGTGGTGTCGGGCTGCAAAAAGCAGGAATCCGCGCCTCCGGTGGAAGCTCCGTCCACGAATGCGCCCGCAGCGCCATAATCGCTGCAAAACATCAGTTGAAAACCCAAGCCGGACGCAAGCGCGTCCGGCTCTTTTGTTTCTGAAATCACTTCCTCGCGAGACGCGCTGCGAAGGCTCCATCGAAACCGTCGCGCATGGGCAAAACATCCCCAGATTCGTCGAGCATGAAAGCGCTGTTGGCTTTGAGGAACTCTTCGACAACTCCGGAGTTTTCCTCCGGTTCGAGACTGCAGGTGCTGTAAACCAGTACGCCGCCGGGCTTCACGAATGCAGCCGCGCGGGCGAGCAGTTCAATTTGTTCCTTGCGCAAGCGCTCCAGTTCCTCCGGTCTCGCCCGCCAGCGTAAATCCACGCGCCGTCGCAAAACGCCCGTGTTGGAGCACGGAGCGTCTAAGAGCACCCGATCGAAGGGCTGCGTGGTTTGCGGATTGATGCTGGAGGCTGGCAGAACGTCCACACAAGTGACGCCCAGCCGCTCGCAGTTCTCTTTCAACAGTTCCAAACGGTCCATTGAACTGTCGGTGGCGACGAGTTTGCCTTCGTTCTTCATGCGCTGCGCCATGTAAGTCGTCTTGCCGCCGGGCGCAGCACAGAGATCCAGCACGCGTTCGCCGGGCTTGGGTGCAAGCAGGTCCACCGCGAACAATGTGCTGGGGTCCTGCACATAGAAGAAGCCGTTCTTGAAGCTGCGCATCTCTTCGATGGGCGGGTGTGACTTGAACTCGAACACCAAATTTTCCTCCAGCCAGTCCTTGAACACGAAATTGTAACTCACATTATCGCTGCGCCAAAACTCAAGCAGCTTGCCGGGCTCCGCCTTCAACCAGTTGGCGCGGGCAAAAACTTTGGCGGGCGAGTTGTTCCATGCCAGTAGTTTTAGGGTTTGCTCCTTGCCGTAACGTTCCTGCCAGCGCGCGACGAGCCACTCGGGATGCGAGTAGCCGGCGGCGGGATCGCTGACTTTGAGTTCCGCCAGCGCGGTGCGGATGAGGGTGTCGTCGCGCAGGGCGGTCCGCAGCACGGCATTGATGAATCCCGCATGGTCGGCGTAGCGCAACGCTTTGGCCGTCTCGACGGTGGCATGAACTGCGGCGTGGGGCGGAATGCGGTCCAGCCAGAAAATCTGATATAACCCCAACCGCAGGAGTATTTGGACGAATGGCTTTTGTTCCCGTCCCTGTGTCTGGCGGTCAATCAGCCAGTCGAGGGTGCCCTGCCACCGCACGCAGCCATAGACCAGTTCCTGGCACAGGCCCCGGTCGTCCGGATACAGGCGCGCCCGCTCCAAAGCCCGGTCCAAGTGCTTCTCTACGAAGCCCCCTTTGGACAGGCGGTCAATCAATACTCGGGCGGCTATTTGTCTGGGGTTGTCGCTCAACACGCCTTGAATAAATGCTTTTCCACGCCCTGACGCGAGCCTAAGATGTTGCCTCATGCGTGAGGAATTTGAAAAAATGGCGGCGGCCGGCAAGATTCTCGGCAGCCACTTGGAAACGCTGGTCAACCTCGTCGAGTGCGGCTATTGCCAGCATAAGAGCTGGGGATTTGGTCAGATCAAATCCGTGGACCCGGTTTTTGCCAAGTTTACGATAGATTTCGTCGGCAAGCCGGGGCACACGATGGCGCTCAACTTCGCGGCGGAAACGCTCAAGCCCATCCCGAAAGATCATCTGCTCGCTCGCAAGGCGTCGGATCCCGCCGGGTTGCAGCAACTCGCGGCCAAAGACCACCTCGGTCTCGTGAAACTCGTCCTGTCCAGCCACGGCGGCAAAGCAACCGTGGATCAAATCCAAAAGGCTCTCGTTCCCGACGTCATCAAAGACGACTGGAAGAAGTGGTGGGAAGCCGCCAAGCGTGAATTGAAGAAGAGCGGTCATTTCCAGGTTCCCACGAAGAAGACTGAGCCCATCGTTTACCAAGAGCAGGAAGTCTCCATGCAGAGCCGGTTGTTGGAGGACTTCCGCAACGCTCGCGGTCTCAAGGCCAAGATTGTCATCGTGCAAGAGCTCGTGGCCAACGCCGCCGATCTCACCGACAAAGCGGCGGCCGCAGCGGATATCATCCCCGCGCTCAACGCGGAGATTCCCAGCCATCAACGCACTCAGCCCGGCGTCGCATTGGACGCCATTTTCATGCGCGAAGACATGCGGGCGCTCTCCGGTCACCCGGCTCAGGCGGGAGAACTCAGTTCCGGTGACATCTGGGCGCAAAACCCCATGCTCAGTGACATCATGGAAGGCGTCACCGCCACCCGCCATCGCCGCGCGTTGGAATCCTTCAAGCAAGCCCGCGAAGCCGATTGGGCCGAGGTATTGCTGAAGGCCATCAACTCGGTGCCGACGCGCACCTGCAAGGAGTTTTCGGGTCTGCTGATGCACGAGGGCAAACTCCCCGACCTCAAGCTCACGCTTCGCCGCCTAATCACGCAGCACTCAGCCAGCAGTGAATTGCTCCTCTGGTTCGCCAAGGATCGCAACACGCAGTTCGCCGACCTGCTCGGGCCGGAAGTGTTCCGCGCCATGTTGACCGCCATGGAACGTGACCAGTTCAACGAAAAACGCTCCAGCAAGCTGCGCGACTACATCCTGTCCGACCAGGACCTCGTGGTGGAATTGATCGGCTCGGCGGACATCGACCTCGTGAAGGACATGACGCGTTCCCTCCAGTTCTCGCCTGTGTTCGACGACTTGGAAAAGCGCCTTTTACTCGGTTGGATCGTGAAGACCTTCCCGGTTATCCAGTCGCTCATTACTGGCACGCAAACCAAGCAGGACAACTCGCTGGTGGTATCGTGGGAGAGTTTGGAGAAGGCACGGATTGAATATCAGGAACTGGTGGACAAGAAGATTCCCGCCAACTCCCAGGAAATCGCCCTGGCCCGCAGCTACGGTGACTTGAGCGAAAACCACGAATTCAAGGCCGCCAAGGAAATGCAGACCGTGCTGATGCGGCGCAAGGGCGAACTGGAAATCGCCCTTGATCGCGCTCGCGGCACCGACTTCAGCAACGTGAGCACCGACATGGTGGGCATCGGCACCATCGTTCATCTGACGGACATGGAGGCGAACAAGCCCGAGACCCTGACCATCCTTGGCGCATGGGATGATGACGCGGACAAAGGCATCATCAGCTATCTCACGCCCGTTGCCCAAGCCTTGATGAACAAGAAAGTGGGCGAGTCGGTGGAATACGACGTGCATGGCGTCCGTCATCACCACCGCATTGATAGCATCGAAGCCTACAACAAAAACGTGGCAGCCCCTGCTGAGGTTGCTGCGTCAGCTGCCCAATAACTTTGCCGCAAACAGCTAGGCGCAGAGTCGCGAGACTCTGCGCCTTTTTCATCCCCACAACCAGATCACTCGAAATCGAAATCCCGTTTGCTGGCCTGTTCGCGCACGGCGCCGATGACCACCGCGTCCAAGGTGTTCGTGGCGGCATTTTGCTTCCGTTGCTCAGCGATGTATTTCTCGCGTTCCGTGCTCAAGGACTGAATCTTCGCCTGCAACTCCGTGCGCTCCTTGGCCTTCTTCTCGATGAACATCTTGCGCTTGGTTTCACTCATCTTTTGCATTTCTGCCGGCAGATGCTCCGCTTTGACCTCACCGAGTTTGAAATCCTCTTCCATCGAGGCGTCCACCAGATCCCAACTGGAATTGCGATAATTCACCGAGGACTTGGCCACAGCCCGCTGGACCGCCGCGCCCGACGCGGGCGCCAGTAACATGGCATTTTGATCCTGTGCGGCTTGCCGCTTGTAAGCGACTACACCTTCAACGCCGAAGGCGAGGTAGGTGCCGTTCAGTTCGGTACTGAGCTTGGCGATTTCCTTGTCCTGTGGGGCTTCGATGTGGACGACCGCCCGGTTGTGATCAATTACCATGTATTTGCCGTCGGCCAACACCGCGCCGTCCTGCCACTTGGTGTTGATGCCTGTAGCCTCGTCGCCGCAATGAATCGTATTCACGATGATGCCCCTGGTGATGGCAGCTTTGCCCGAGTCTACATAACTCACCGGTCCCTGCGTGAAGGGCTCGTTCCCCGCGATGATGATGGCCCGGTACACTTTGGTATCCTTGCTCCACTGCAGATTGTTCAACGCATCCTTGATGACCCAGCCGCAATACTCGTCCCCGCCATCGGTCTTCAGCGCGAACAACTCTTCCGATATCTTGTCGAGATCGGTGCTGAGCGGAACGATCTGGCGGATCCACCCCGAGCTGCCGCTCAAGCTGCTCTTGCCGTATTCGTAAAGCGCCACCTGCACCTCGGGCGTCTGGCCGTCCTGCTTGGCCTTGAGGAATTCATTCACAATTTTCCAGAGCTGGCCCTTTGCCTGTTCAATCAGGCCCTGCATGCTGCCACTGGTGTCGAGCAGGATGGCCAGTTGCACCAGCGGCCTTGCTGGCACTGGCTTAGTTATTTGTGGATTGGCTTCGTCTTTGGCGAAGGCGGCGCTGGCAAATACTAGTGAGGCCGCGGTCATGGTGATGCAACGTAGTGTTTTCATGTTGTTCTCTGTTTTGGCAGGAGACGACGTGAGAAGCTTCACGATGTCAGTCAGAGCCTCGTCACCTCGGCGCCTACCGTGTTTGTTATTCGTAGATTTCGTAAACCGTGTCCTTCAGCACGAACTGAACGTTGTTGCCCAACGCCAGCCATGCACGGGCAGCAGTGTTGGTCGCGGCGAACTCGAAGTATTCCCGGGAATTGAACTGCAACCGGACGCGTCGCGCGGTCTGATTGTGCTGGACTTCGGAATCCACCCATTGCGCGCCGTTTTGGTAGAAGTTGCGCCCGTTTACAAATTGCGAGTTCTGCACAAACTGGCGGGCGCTCTTGGCGTCCGTGCTGATGAAGTTGTTGCCCACCGTCCGCTGGCTTGTAGAACTGCTGCCGCTCGGAGCCGAGGTCGCCGCCACGGGCGCGCTGTAGGTCAGGGAACGGTTCGCATCTGCGAATCCGGCCGAGGCCTCGGCTACATTGCCGGCGGATTTGAAACCGTAGTTGGCGCGCGCAGCATTGACCGCCAGACCACCCCAGCGGTCCTGTTCATATCGACCAGCCAGGTCCTTCATGGCTTCCATGCCTACGCTGTCTTCGCGTAGTTGCGGCATGGATTGCCACGCCATCGGCACGCCGCGACGGGCCTCGTCTTCGAGGATGAGGTAAGCCGTGTAAGGCGTGACCAGGCCATACTGGCGTGCCAGTTGCGTGACTTCGTCCTTCAATTCCTTGTACTCGCCGTGCAGCCGGATTTCATCCAACAGATAGCCCACACGTCGAGTGGCCCAAAGGCGCGCGATGAATTCGTTGTCGCTCGATGCTGCCGGAAACGAAACATCCGCCGTGAATTTCTTCGTCTCCCCGTTCACCGATCCCTCGATGGTGGCTGCTGCGGCGCCTTTGCCGGAGTAACGTCCCACCAGCACCAGTTGTTCGCCCTTGAAGAGATCGGGCAACGGTGAGGGATAAAGTTTCGCCGTGCGAACATCGCCGGCGAACTTGAGCGTCGGATTGGCGAGCACAGGCTCTTTGATTTTCGAATAGAAGTTGGAAAGCTTCACTTCGAGGTCTTCGTCGGGCAGGACGTATTGGCTGACGGCCCGGGTGGACTCGGTGATGTTGTCGAGCAGGTGGGTGTTCACGTCGTTGCCGATGCCGAAGCAGAACACGCGCACGTTGCCACCGCTGGTTTTCTTCACTCCCGCGAGGATCTGCTCCTCATCCGTGGTGCCGATGGTGGGCAAGCCGTCGGTAAGAAAGATCACCATGAACGGGCGCCCCTCGCGCTCCGGCTTCAGCGAAAGCGCCCTTTTCAGCGCGTCGTCAATCGCGGTGCCGCCAATGGGCTTCAAGCCGTTGATAAAGTCGTTCGCCTTTTCCCGGTGCGCTTTGTCAGCCATCACGAGTTCATCGAACAGCGGTTCGACTTCGGTCGAGAATCGCACTAGCTCGAACCGGTCGCCCTCGTTGAGGTTCTCCACGCAGAAGAGGAGTGCCTTTTTCGCCTGTTCCAGCTTCTTGCCCGCCATGGAGCCGGACGTGTCGAGCACGAACACCACGTCCTTTTTCACCAGCTTGGTTTCCTTCACGCCCATACCGGGCGACGCAAGCAACAGAAAATAACCGTCTTCACCCGCTACGCGATGCGTAAGGAGGTTTACACCGATCTCATCTTTGTCCGGTGCAAAGTAGAGGGCGAGATCGGCGTCTGGCACCACGTCGCTCGCCTCGTACCCTACGGTGGCCCGATTGGAACCGTTGCGTTTGACTTCTGCCGCGTGACTGGGCGAGTAGATGGACTTGAGCGGACGTTTGGTTTCCAACTCCAGCTTCACGCTCACCGACTTGATGGGCTTGCTGGAATACTTGGCGGTATTGAGCGGCACAGCGTAGTCCACGAGGCCGCTGTCCAGCTTGAGCAACTGCGTGTAGCGGACGGTGACACGCTTCTTCGAGTGCGGCTCGATCGGGAAGATGCGCACCTTGAAGGTGTCGTGCCCGGAATACTCCAGCAACGCCGGATCCTTGGCGCGTCGGACGATGTCTTCGTAAATGTTCCGCGCTTTGTCCGCTGCGAGCAGTTCGGCCTCGACCTTCTTGCCATCGATCTCCATCGCGAAGTGGTCAAGTTGCGCTCCCTTGGGCACCGGGAACATGAATGTCCCCTCCAGCCGGGCGTTGTTGGGATTATAGAACTCCTGCTCAATCGTGGTGACAGCAACTTGCCCCTCCACCTTGGCGGTCACGTTGCAGGAATTGATTTCCAACGGCGCAAAGACATGCGGTCGCCAGACGGGTGGCGGAACAGGGTGGGGCGGATGCGGTGGATGCTCCGGCGGCCAGATGGGCTGAATCGGCCCCGGCCGCCAGTGGGCCTCATCAACGATGATCAACCCGGCGCCCTGACCTGGAATTGCCGCGAGGAAGAGGGCGGCCAGAAATCCCCAAAGAATGCAGCGTTTCATGCCCCATTGGACGGGAGGGGCGGAAGGATGCTCCCAAGATTAATTCTGACCTCCGGGCTGTTCGCGGTGGCTGCCGCGCATGGGGAAATCACTACGGCACCGGCACGCCAAACCATTCGGCGATGATGCGGAAAGACTTGCCCGTCACCGCGCGAAGGGTTCCCGTTACCAATGGAATCTGGAGCACGACGATCAGAATCAAGAAGCCCCACCGCGCGATATTGGCGAAGGTTTCGTAGCTCATGCCGATGAGCACGCGCATCACCTGCGAACCGTCCAGTGGCGGAATGGGTATCATGTTGAAGAAACAGAGCAGCAGACTGATATGCACCATGTTCAGGCAAAGTTCCACCATCGGCTCCACGTTTGCGGCCAGACCGACGCGTGCCAAGCCCATCAAACCCACGGCCAGGATCAGATTCATCCACGGCCCGGCCAACGTCACCAGGATGTCGTCCACCTTTGCATTGCGCAGATTGTAGGGATTGACCGGCACCGGCTTGGCCCAGCCGATCAGGAATCGCGCCAGCCCCGAGCCGCTCATGGACAGGAAGATCATCGCCAGCGGCAATATTACCGTGCCCAGAAGATCCATGTGCACAAGGGGATTGAGCGACACGCGGCCCTGTTCCTTGGCCGTGTCGTCGCCGCATTTCATCGCCATCCAAGCATGGCCAAACTCGTGGAAGGTCAGCAAGATTACCAGCCCTACCCAGAGCAGCGCGCCATCAATCAACATTTTCGGATCCACGTCGCGCACGCTAGCAATGCCCGACCGGGGCGTCGAGCATCCGGCTGTAACTTTGTCAGCCGTGACCCGGCTAGGCATTACAGCCATGACCAAGTTTATTCTGCCACTCGTTTGCGGTGCGTTGCTTTGCCAAGTTGCTGACGCGCCCGACACCCGTTCCAGCAATGCTCCTGCACTGAGACGCGCGGCTATTCGCGAGCCGTTTCGTCAGGCTGATCTGCCGACAGATGCCAAAATTGTGCGGGACTTGGAATACATTCCCGGCGGCGGCGAACGCAACTGGCTTGACCTTTATTTGCCCGCCAACGCCACTAATCCGCTGCCGGTCATCGTCTGGGTGCATGGCGGCGCCTGGCGCGCAGGTAGCAAAGAGAATTGCCCGGCTCAGCGGTTTGTGGCGCGTGGTTATGCCGTCGCCAGCATCAATTACCGCCTGAGCCAGCACGCGGTTTTTCCGGCGCAGATTGAGGACTGCAAAGCGGCCATCCGCTGGCTGCGCGCTCACTCCGCCGAATACCACCTGGACCCGGAACGCTTTGCTGCATGGGGATCGTCTGCGGGCGGACACTTGGTGGCTTTGCTCGGCACCACCGGCGACACCACAGAGTTCTACAAAGGCGGGAATCTCGATCAATCCAGCCGCGTGCAGGCGGTCGTGGATTGGTTTGGGCCGACGGATTTCACGCAAATGAGCAAGTTCAGCCGGCCAGATTCGAAGTTTGACCATGACGCATCGGATGCCCCTGAGGCGCTGCTCATCGGCGGTCCCGTGCAGGCGAACAGGGACAAGGCGGCGCGAGCAAATCCGATCACGTATGTCAGTAAAGCCGACCCGCCATTTCTCATCATGCATGGCAACCGCGACAATCTGGTGCCCTATCAACAAAGCGAGTTGCTGCGTGATGCGTTGCAGAAGGCTGGCGTGCCCGTGACTTTAAAGATTGTCGAGGGCGCAGGTCATGGCCTGGGCGGCCCCGAGGTGAATCGGACAGTAGAGGAGTTCCTAGATGCACACTTGAAGGAAAAGCATTAGAGCGGTTTGGCTGCTACAATATCCTCACCTTCGCAGTGCCACGCTTGCAGCGGGTCGCATTCATCGCGCTTCAATTGGCGGAAGAACTCGGGCGCATGCCGCTTCATCAGGCGCTTCTCGGTCACGCCCGTCTCATCGCAGCCCAGCAGCAGCGCGTGGGCCTTGTAGAGTCTGGGTCGACCAATCACCCGCGTTGCGCCTGGTGGCATCGGCACGACCGGCCGCCTGTCCAAAACCAGAAAGCTCAGGGGTAAGCTGCGTAAATCAACGCCGGCCAGTTCGCCGAACTTTGCCCAGTTACCATCCGTGAACACCTCGGGCGGCGGCGCAGCGAAATGATGGCACCAATGACTCTCGTTGCCCGGGGCCAGAATGCCGCAGCGTGCCTGGTGTGCGCAGGGTGCGATGACGCTGAGTTCGCTCCGCAACCGCTCCCGCACAGAGATGAGCGCGAGGCTGGTCTCATACGTGCCCGGCTCAACCCAGATCACGCTGGTGAATCCCGCGGCAAAGTCCGCCAAGAACTCGACCTGTTCCGCCTTGAGTTCCGTCAGCACGTGACTGATGAGGAGGGTAGAGTCGCCTGAGGAGGTAGGGCGCGTCACTCCGTGCGTGCCGTCGTTGGATGGCGACGGTGCGGCGGGCAAGGGGCTGCCCGCCCTACCGGCTACGCTCGCGGTTCCGGTAGTCACCTTCAACCCCTCATACTTCTCCCACGCCCGCCGCTCCGCGAAGCGCATCGCCAGCACGGAGCGATCCCACAGCCGTAATTCACTGACCGCCTCGGTGCCGAAGTGATCCAGAAAAGCGCGGTGCGCGATGCCACTGCCGCAGCCCCAATCCGTTAGTGTGCCCTTAGGGGGACCCCAGCCGCGCCGTTGCAGCTCCGCCAGCACGTAGTCCCACTTCCAGCCGATCCGCTGAGCGAAGGTGCCATCGTAACTGGCCAGATCGGATTCGCTCCGCCAGTAGTCGGTAGCGCCAGCGGTGCCGGAGATGAACCCGGCGCGCATCTCTTCCAGCGCTTTCCAATCAATCGCCGACCAGTTCATCTGCGGTTTGAAATCAGTCCATCCAACGCATGGTGCTCAATGTTGAAGAACTTCTTCAGCTCAACAATCTGCTCCCGCGCTGCGGTGTTCGTGAAGGGCTCACGTTCACGGATGGCGGCGAGCATGAGGTTCTTGGGGGTGTGCTCGGAACTGACGAACTCCATGATCTTCGTGCGATAGCCGGCCCATTCGAGGAACAAGGCGCGCAATCCATCGGTAACCCACTCGGCCATGCGCTCAGCCATGATGCCGTGCTCCAGCACCGCCGCGAGTGGCCCGGGTTGGCCGAGTTGCGGGCGGACTTCCTTGTGGCAGCAGGGAGCCACGACGATGAGTTTTGCGCCCAGTTCGATGCCGCGACGGATGGCGTCGTCGGTGGCGGTATTACAGGCGTGCAGGGCGATCAAGGCGTCCACTTTGGGCAACTGGGCGGAAGCGATTTCGCCCGCGGTGAATTCCAATCCGGGCGTGTCAATCTTGCGCGCGATTTGGGTGATGTCCCTGAGCAGTTCGGCGCGGGTTTCAATGCCGATGACCCGGGCGGGCACCTTACAGCGGCGGCAGAGCAGATGCCACGCGCCGAACGTGAGATAGCCCTTGCCACACCCCATGTCGGCGAGGGTTAGAGTGTTCGTGGTTACGGCTTTGGCCGGTTCCCCAACCGCCTGAAGGCGGGACTCCGAACTTTCAGTCACCCACCCGCAGTCCTTCAACAGGTGGGAAAGGATCTCGAGATACTGATGAATCTGGCGGTGTTTGTCGGCCATGCTGGGTAGCACGCGGCCGCGTTCATCGCAAACGCCCAAGCCGAATAGCCAGTCGCGCGCGGTGGCATCCAGCCAGCTTTGCTTGGCTTCATCGTGGTCGCGTGACGGCGCCTTCTGGTTGTGGGGCTTGTGGCTGATGAGCCACGGTTCCTTGTCGGGCGGGAAGTTGAGTTGCCACTCGCGCACAGTGGTGCCGAGCAATGCGCTGCGGAAGTTGCCGTTGAGTTGGAACCCCAGCCACTTGGGCACCTCGGTTAGCTTGAGGTTTTTGGTGATGTCGTTGGTGGCGTGTCGAAGCGTCAGGGACAAATGTGGCTCGCCGCGGAGCCGGATCAACCGCGCCAGAACGCGCTTGGGTGCCCCCTCGGAGGCCGCGCCCCCGGACAGGATCAGCCGAACGAAGGTGTTGTCTTCAAGACTCGCCAGCGTGTGCCGGATGAAATCTGCGACTGGAGTTGGGTTGGCCATTGCTCAGCCTTACAACCCCGTTGGGTGATCAATGAACACCCATGGCACGCCAAATTTTTGGGAGAGGTGTTCGGACAATGCCTTCACACCGAAGGTTTCGGTGGCGTAGTGGCCGGCGTAGAGGACGTTCACCACCAGTTCCTCGGCCAGCGCAAAGGTCCAGTGCGGGCCTTCGCCGGTGATAAAGGTGTCTACGCCTTCGCTGGCGGCTTTGGCGAGTTCGCTGCCCGCGCCTCCCGTGACCACGCCGATGCGCTTGCAGGTTTTAGGTCCGCCCGGAATGACTTCCACGCGTCCACGCACCGACCGGGATAGGCGTAACGCCAGTTCATCGCGCGTGATGCGGGCGACCGTTTGCAGGCCGAGCGGGAAACCGTCCTGCGTGAAGAAGGGCTTGGGTTTCTTGAATCCGAGCGCCTGGCAGAGCTGGATGTTGTTGCCGAGCTTCGGGTGCGCGTCCAAAGGCAGGTGCGAACTGTAAACGGCGAGGTTGTTGTCGAGCAGGAGGTGGAGGAGTTCGTAGTTGGTGCCGGTCCAAGGCTGGCGCCGGTTCCAGAACAGGCCGTGGTGGACGATCATCAGGTTGGCTCCGGCGGCGATGGCTTTGCGCGCGGTGGCGGGGGAGGCGTCCACCGCGGCGGCGATCTTGGTGACGGACCCGCGATTCTGGACCTGCAACCCGTTTACGGCGCCGTCGTAGTCCTTGATGTCGCGGGTGCGCAACATCGTGTCGCAGTGCCGGACGATTTGGGCGAGGGAAGCATTGGCCATAGGTGGAGGAAAGCAGGTTTGGCGGGTTTTGTCAGGTGCGACTTCAAGCGACGCCGCTCAGGAGGTTTGGCCCGAGAGAATTTCTTTGTGATTTCGCAAACTGCATGTTGAATTCCCTGCCCGCGCTCCTATGATGCGCGCGACTGAACGACGCGAGATGAGCAATCCTTCCGAAGCCAATGGCGCCTGGAACATCCAGGCTGCCCGCGACCTCTACAACATCCGCCGCTGGGGCGCGAATTACTTCGACATCAATGAGGCCGGCAAGGTGGTCGCCCGTCCGCAGCAGGATGCGGGCTGTGCGGTGGATATCACCGACGTGATCGAGGAGGCGAAGGGGCGGGGGTTGAAGTTCCCGGTGCTGATCCGTTTCCAGGACATTCTGCGCGATCGCGTCGAGGCGTTGAACCAGGCATTTCGCAACTCCATCGCGGAATACGGCTACCAAGGGAAGTATCGCGGCGTGTTTCCGATCAAGGTCAACCAACTGCGCGAGGTGGTGGAGGAGATTTTGGAGGCGGGCAAGCCGTTCGAGTTCGGTCTCGAAGTGGGCAGCAAGCCGGAGCTGTTTGCCGGGCTCGCGTTGCAGCATGCGGCGGGGAGCTTGATCATTTGCAACGGCTACAAAGATTCCGGGTTCATTAAGATGGCGCTGCTGGGCACGAAGCTCGGCAAGAAGGTCATCATGGTGGTGGAGAAGCTGGAGGAGTTGAAGCAGATCATCACGGTTTCTAAACAGTTGGGCGTGGAACCGATGGTGGGAATTCGGGCGCGATTGCTGTCCAAAGGTGCGGGACGATGGGCTGAGAGCGGCGGTGAGAATGCGAAGTTCGGCCTCAGCACGGCGGAGATCATCGTGGCGACGACCCTGCTGCAGAAGGAAGGGCTGGGCCACTGCTTCAAGTTGTTGCATTTCCACATCGGGTCCCAGGTGCCGGATGTGTTGACGGTGAAAAAGGCGGTGCAGGAGGCGGCGCGGTTCTATGCCAAGCTGCATAAGTTGGGTTTCCCGATTGAATTCTTCGACGTGGGCGGCGGGCTGGGCGTGGATTACGACGGCAGCCGCACGGCATCAGACAGCTCCACGAACTACACACTTCAGGAATACACCAACGACATCGTTTATTACCTGGCCGACGTGTGCAACGCGGAGAAGGTGCCGCATCCCAATATCGTGAGCGAGAGCGGCCGGTCCATTGTGGCACATCATAGTGTGCTGGTGGTCGAGGTGTTCGGAGCGATCGAGAAGATCCGCTCGGAGGCGCAGTTCGAGTATGGCGAGAACGAACACGCGTTGGTTCGAGAGCTGATGGACATGCGCAAGAATCTGCCCAAGATGAACAAGCTGGAGGCGTTCCACGACGCGCTTGAACGCAAGGATGATGCGCAGCAGATGTTCACGCTGGGGGTGCTTGATTTGTTGGACAAGGCGAAGATCGAAAACCTCTACTGGGAGATCAGCGCGGCGGTCGTCGAGAGTTTCAAGGGCCAGCCCTATATTCCTGAGGAAATCCGCAAACTGGAGGATTCCTTGGGTGACCAGTATCTCTGCAACTTTTCCGTGTTCCAGTCGTTGCTGGATCATTGGGCGCTGGGGCAGCTGTTTCCCATCATGCCGCTGGCCCGGCTGGACGAGCGGCCGACCCGCGAAGGAACGTTGGTGGACATCACCTGCGACTCCGATGGTCAGATCAACAAGTTCATCGATTTGCGTGACGTGCGCGACACGCTGCCGCTGCACGAACTCCGCACCAACGGCAACGGCAAGCAGGAGCCTTACTACATCGGCTTCTTCCTCATGGGCGCCTATCAGGACATCATGGGCGACCTGCACAACCTTTTCGGCCGCGTGAATGAAGTCCACGTGTTCCTCGATCCGGACGAGCCGGCAGGTTATTACGTCGAGGAGATCATTGAAGGTTCCACCATCATGCAATGTCTGAGTGCGGTGCAATACGACGAGCATGAACTTAAGCGCCAGATGAAGGCGCAGATGGACGAAGCCATCAAGTCTGACCGCATGAAGCCCAGCGAAGCAATGCGGTTGCTGGATGATTACGAACGCGGGCTGAAGGAATACACTTACCTGAGCATGT
>JAFMIZ010000087.1 GCA_017853715.1 Pedosphaera sp. | reverse complement strand
CATCATGCCCAACGGCATTCCGCGCAAGGGCGAGGTGCTCACGCAGATTTCCCATTTCTGGTTCGAGCGCTTCGCCTCGCTGGTTCCCAATCATCTGCTCACGGGCGCAGATGACCCGTTGCCCGCGAAGCTCCAGCCTTACTCGGAAAAGCTCGCGCGGCGCTGCATGATCGTGAAGAAGTCCAAACCGCTCGCCATCGAGTGCATCGTACGCGGTTACCTCAGCGGCTCTGGGTGGAAGGAATACAAGCAGTCGCAAACGGTTTGCGGCATCCATCTGCCTGCGGGTTTGAAGGAATCCGCCGAACTGCCCGAACCCGTCTTTACCCCCTCCACCAAGGCGGATGCCGGGCACGACGAAAACATCTCTTTCGCCCGGGCCAAAGAGATCGTCGGCGCGGAGTTGGCCACGCAGGCCCGCGATCTGAGCATCAAGATTTACAAGGCAGCCCGGGATTACGCGCGCGAACGGGGCATCATCATCGCAGACACCAAGTTCGAGTTCGGCGTGTTCGATCGGAAGTTGATCCTCATTGATGAAGTGTTGACCCCGGACTCCTCGCGCTTTTGGCCGGCGGATGAGTATGAGCCCGGCAAAGGCCAGCCCAGCTTCGACAAGCAATTTGTCCGCGACTACCTCGAAACGCTCGCTTGGAACAAGACCCCGCCCGGCCCCACGTTGCCGGGTGAAATTGTTTCCAAGACCAGCGCCAAATACCTCGAAGCTTACGAACGTCTGACGGGCAAGAAACTCTAGTGTGGCGGAAACGCCACGTCGCCGCGTCCGATGTTATCGGTTCGCTCAACTGCCTGCGAAAGGCTCTCAAGCCTCCGGCTTGGCTCAAGTGGCGGCGCATCGCATGCGCGCTACGCTGATGCTTCCGCCAACGCAGCGGCCAGTCTCTCCAGACCCGCCTGATCTTCTGTATCGAACCGGCCCGGTGTCGGGCTGTCGAGGTCGAGCACCCCGAGCAGTTCACCCTTCTTGATCAAGGGCACAACCACCTCGGAGCGCGAGGCGGCGTCGCACGTAATGTGTCCGGGAAAGGCGTGAACGTCGGGAACCAGCTGCGTGGTGCGCGTGGCGGCCGCGGTGCCGCAAACTCCCTTGCCCATGCTAATGCGCACACACGCCGGCTTCCCCATGAATGGCCCCAGCACAAGTTGATCTCCCACCAGCCGATACACCCCCGCCCAGTTCAAGTCAGGCAGGGAATGCCAGAGCAACGAGGACATGTTGGCCGCGTTGGCGATGAAATCACGTTCACCGTGCAGCAGACCGCGCAGTTGCGATTCCAATTCGGCGTAGGCGACGGGCTTGTTGGACGTATCAAGCGGCTTGCGTTCGAACATGCGCCCAATGTGCGGACGGCTGCTGCGCGCGTCTACCGCAAATTGGTGCGGCGAACGGAGCGCCAAAACTTCGTGTCTTTTGTCTTCATCATGGTACAACCATCGCCATGCGCGAACTACTCATTGGCATCGACAGCGGCACGCAATCCACGAAGGCCCTTGTCGTGGATGCGAACACCGGCAAAGTCCTCGGCTCCGGGTCGGCAAAGTATGATTTGATCTCCGGCCTGCCACCCGGTGCAAAGGAGCAACATCCGGAGACATGGCGCAAGGCGACGGCCTTCGCCATCAAGGCCGCGCTCAAAGCCGCCAAGGCCCGCGCAGGTGAAATTAAAGCCATTGGCGTCAGCGGCCAGCAACACGGCTTCGTGCCGCTCGATAAGGCGGGGAATGTGATTCGTCCGGCCAAACTTTGGTGCGACACGGCGACCATCGAGGAGTGTGACCAGATCACCGCGAAGCTCGGCGGTGCCAAGAAAGCGATCAAGGCTACTGGCAGCGCGGTGCTGCCCGGTTTCACGGCGTCAAAGATTCTTTGGCTGAAGAACCACGAGCCGAAGAACTACGCCAAACTCGCCACCGTTCTCCTGCCGCACGACTATTTGAACTTCTGGCTCACCGGTGAGCGCGTGATGGAATACGGCGACGCCAGTGGCACGGCGTTGCTCGACGTGCGCACCCGCAAATGGAGCGGCCCGGCCCTCAAGGCCATTGATGCCAGCCTCGCTGACAAATTGCCGCCTGTGATCTCGAGCGATCAACCCGCCGGCAAACTTTCCACGGCGACCGCGAAAGAACTTGGGTTGCAACCCGGCGTGCTCGTCAGCGCGGGCGGCGGCGACAACATGATGGGCGCGATCGGCACGGGCAATACACATCCCGGCCTGGTGACGGCCAGTTTTGGCACCAGCGGCACCATCTACGCCTGTGCGGGCAAGCCGGTGGTGGATCCGCAGGGCGAGATTGCGGCGTTCTGTGATTCCACTAATCGCTGGTTGCCGCTGCTGTGCACCATGAACGTCACGGTCGCCACGGAGATGGTGCGAAAGGACTTTGGCCTCGACCACGCCGCGTTCGAAAAGCTCGCCGCGAAGGCGCCCGCGGGATGCGATGGCTTGTTTCTGCTGCCCTACCTCGAAGGCGAACGCACGCCAAACGTGCCGGATGGCACCGGCGTCTATCTTGGTGTGAACACGCGCACTTTCACGGCGCATCACTTCGCCCGCGCCACCATGGAAGGCGTGACGCTCGGGATGAACTACGGCCTGCGCCGGTTGGCGCAACTGGGCGTGAAGGCGAGGCAGATCCGCGCCACCGGTGGCGGCGCCAACTCCAAGCTCTGGCGCCAGATCATGGCCGACGTGTTCAACGCCGAAGTAGTGACGCTCGCCGTGGGCGAGGGCGCGGCGTATGGTGCGGCGTTGCAGGCCTTGTGGTGTTGGAAGCTGCAATCGGGTGAATGTGTGAAGATTGAGGACATCACGGATGAGTTCGTGAAGTTGAACCGGTCACAGACGGCCCTGCCCAACGCCTCGAACGTCCGCCGCTACGCCGAAGTGCAGGCCCTGCAGGATGGTGCCTCACAGTCGCTCCGCGGGGTCTTTGCGACGCACCGCAAGTTTGTGCTCACCAAGCCATGAACGAAGAAAGCTCAGAACGTTTCGCCCGGCTGGAATCGCACATGGCCCACCTGGAGCATCAGGTGGAGCAGTTGAATGAAGTGGTCGTTGAGCAGGCCAAGACCATTGACCGCTTGGTGAAGCAGGTTCAACTGCAGGCGCGAGCCATGGAGACCGCCGAGCTCGAGCGCGCCAAGGCTAACAGCCAAAAGCCGCCGCATTACTGACATTGGCAGGCACGACTCGATGGTCATTCAAATGCCAACTCATGCATTCGGATTGGACACGCGACCGATAAAGAGAATTGCGCCTGTTTTGTTTTCGCGGATGAGGAAGAGAAAAGGCCGGTCAGCGTGAAACTGCTGCGGTGGCGGCCGTGGAGGAGCTGAGCAACCAAAACCAATGTGGGTGGCTGAAGCCGCTTCCGTGCCTTCTTCGTTTACCTCCACGACAGTCGCTTGCTCGAGCGTTTGGATAAAGAGAGGTCGGCGAAGACTCATGCCAGTGAAGTCTGCACGACTTGCGTCGAACGCATCGCGCATTCCCAAAGATTGCAAAGGCACCTTCATGGAATAGGTCGCCACGACTTTGAACCGTGGCAGCCAGACATCAACTTTGCAAAGCTCCAGCCGGTCAGCCCACTGCTGGAGCGAGGCCGCATTTAATCCCCGCTCGAAATCGGCAATGCCACCCGCTGCGGGAAGAAAGACCAGCATGTGAAGATTCTGCCCGCGGTAAGGCAGGGCCAACAACTGGACTCCGTCCGCCTCCCCATATAGGAAATTGTTCTCCTGGGACATCATCGGGACCGCCACCGACGACGTGGCGGTGACGTTGAATGTCCGATTGCTCGTGGCGCTCCGGTCAAAGCGGCTCGCCCAGTCGCCCTTGAAGTAGAGGGTGTTGGCAATGATCAACCGCGTGGCGGGCGTTAGTGAGCCCTCCGAAATCCCCTCGGTGATTTTCCCCTGCGTGTTGGACTTGATCCATGAGTTGATCTGACGGGCAGCGGTGTTGGCGGATGATTTAAAGTCCACAAAATTGACGCTGCCACCCAGCTCGTTGCGCACCCGATCAAGAAACACCTTTTCTAAGTCATATCCGTTCTGCGCCCAGAGACCAGTCGCGGTGGCAAGCCGAATGCCGGGGCTCTGGTCGCTTGCGGTCAGTGCTTTTCGTATCCGCTTGAACGAGGCCATGTGCTCGGTCCTGTCCGCGGGAAAATGCCCGACGGTGGATATTTGTGATTCAGTCAGCCCCTTGGCACCAGCCTGTGCCACTGCGAGCGTGGACGCCAAACTGTAGGGCGAGAATGCCATATTGTCCCCGGACTTGCCCAACTTGGGGAAAAGTTCACCGGCAAGATCGAGGCTTCCCCCCACAAAGGACTGAAGCTCGGGCGGTGACGTGGTTTGAATACGAGACGAATTGGTCGTTCCCGCCGACAGCAAAACGAGTGAGGTGAGCGCAAGTCCCGGTGGGATGTATTTCTTCCAATTCGCTTTCATGTCAGCACGCTAAGTTCGCCGAATCCTCCACGCGAGCGGATTTTCGCGTTTGGTGTGGAGCCGAGTTTGGGAAAATTCGTGCAATTCGTGTCTGCGTTCCTATCTTCCCGCCATGCGAATTTTGTCAGGCATCCAGCCCTCGGGCGCGCTGCATCTCGGGAATTACTTTGGCATGATGCGGCCCGCGATCGAGCTGCAGGAGAAGGGCGAGGCGTTCTATTTCATCGCGGATTATCACTCGATGACTTCACTGTTCGACGCGGATCAACGTCGCCAGAACTCGCTCGACGTGGCGCTCGACTTTCTCGCGTGCGGCCTCGACCCCAAGCGCGCCGTGTTCTTCAAGCAGTCCGACGTTCCGGAGGTTTGCGAGCTTGCCTGGATTCTTTCGACGCTGACGCCCATGAGCCTGCTGGAGAAGGGACATTCTTTCAAAGACAAGTCGGCCAAGGGCGTTCCGGTGAATCACGCCTTGTTCGCGTATCCTGTGCTGATGGCGGCGGACATCCTGATTTACGATTCGAACATTGTTCCCGTGGGGCAGGATCAGAAACAGCACGTCGAAATGACGCGCGACATTGCCATCAAGTTCAACGAGCAATACGGTCAGACGTTTGTGATCCCCGAGCCGCAGATTCGCGGTGAAGTGGCCAAGGTGCCTGGACTCGATGGCGAAAAGATGAGCAAGAGCTACGGCAACACCATCGAGATTTTCGGCGACGAAAAGGCGCTGCGAAAGAAAGTCATGGGCATCAAGATGGACAGCCGCACGCCGGCTGAACCGAAACCCGATGCCGATCAGAATCTCGCCATCCAGTTGCTCAAGGTGATTGATAAACCGGTCGGCCAGGAATTTGAGGAGAAACTCCGCGCCGGTGGCATGGGCTACGGTGACCTTAAGAAAAAACTCTTCGAGGTGTATTGGGAGCATTTCGCGACGGCCCGCGCCAAGCGCGCTGAACTCGCGGCGAACATGGATTACGTGAACAGTGTCCTCGCCGACGGTGCATTCCGCGCCCGCCAGCTCGCCCGTAGTGTGCTGGACCGTGCTCGCCAGGCCAGTGGGTTGGTATAGGATTTTAGCTGTGTTCGTGAGAACACAGCTCACTGATTCGATTGGCCGCGCTCTGACGAGTCGCTACCTCGCCTAGCGACTCTGCTTGAGCAGCCAGTCGTAAAGCTCCCGGTTCTTGTAGGTTTCCGTCCAGGAATCGTGGTCAGCCTCGGGGTAGATGGTCAGCTTGACGTTCTTCACGCCGTTCTTTTTCAGCAGATCCACCGCGCGTTCAGACTCTTCCACGGGCACCACCGAGTCTTTGGCACCGTGAAACGCCCAGACCGGCAGGGACTGCAGGGCGTTTTTGCGGTCCGTCTTGGCCAGCACGATATCCAGCACATCCGCACCGCCGCAGATTGGGACAATGGCGGCGAACCGGTCAGGACGGGTGACACCCCAACTCCAAGTTCCATAGCCTCCCATGCTCAGGCCCGTCAGGTAAACGCGGTCTGGGTCCACGTGGTATTCGTCCAGCACATGATCCAGAAAGGCGTTGAGCGGCTCGTTTTCCCAGCGTTGGCCAGGCGGGCATTGGGGCGCGACGATGACGAAGGGGAGATTCCGGCCCTGGCGGACTTCTTTGAGCGGACCGTGAACCGCCACGCGTTGCACATTCGTGCCGCGTTCGCCGGAACCGTGTAGAAAGATCAGAAGTGGATAGCGTTCACGCCGGTGCGGCGAATAGCTTTGCGGCAGGTGAAGCAAATACTGGATGTCGGCGCGGCGCGTGGATTTCCAGTGGAACGTGTGCTTCGGGTGGATGCCGTCAACAACTTGAGTTCTCATGGTGCAACAGGAGGAGGTGGCCAGCGCCAGCGCGGTCGCGAGGCAAAGGGATGTTTTCATAGGTCAAGGTCGTCAAGCCGATGCTTACATCATCTTGAGCTTTGGCAAATCTTGCGAGTCTACCAAGCCGACGGGCTGATGCTTGGCGTTGACAACGATCAGGTCGTCGATGTTGCGCTCGTTGAAAATCTTCACGGCTTCCATCGCCAGCGCAGTGTCGCGAACAGTGATGGGATTGGGCGTCATGACTGACTTGAGCGGACGCGACAGCAGGTCGTTGTCCGTGGACATGTGGCGGCGGAAATCTCCGTCGGTGAAAACGCCGGTGAGTTTGCCGCGGGCATTCACAACCGCGAGGCTGCCCGATTTGGCTTTGGTCATGACGAGCAACGCCTGTTTTACCGTCAGCGATTCTTCCGCAATCGCGTTGCGTTCACCGCTGCGCATGATGTCGCCGACGCGTAACAGCATGGCGCGGCCAATCGCACCCGACGGATGATACTTGGCGTAATCGCTCTGCTTGAAGCCCCGCGCCTGCAGGACGGCCATCGCCAGCGCATCGCCCATGACGAGCGTTGCCGTGGTGCTGGAAGTCGGGGCAAGATTGAACGGACAGGCTTCCTTGGGGACGTGGACGTTCAGCACGATGTCGCTGTGTTTGGCGAGTGAAGATTTAACGCCGCCCGTAATGGAAATGATCTTTACCGAAAAGCGTTTCAAGGCAGGCAACAGATTCAACAGCTCTTCGGATTCGCCTGAATAGCTTAACGCCAGCACCACGTCGCCGTCGGACACGACGCCCAAGTCGCCGTGCATGGCATCCACGCCGTCGAGGACCACGCTGGTGGTGCCGGTGCTGGTCAAAGTGGCGGCGATCTTGCGACCGACCGCGCCCGACTTGCCGATGCCGACCACGATGGTTTTCCGGCGCTGACGGAGGGCCTCGACAATCACATCAACGGCCAGCTCAAATTGGGTGTCGAGTTGGGCGCGGACGGCACGGACGGCCGCCAGTTCGACGTCAAACACTTCGCGGGCACGGGCGAGATGACTCATGGCGGGAAGATGGGTGGGAACGCAGCTGTTTTCAACTGGGAATGCGTGGAGCTGCGTTCGTGAGAACGCGGCCAATCTCCCTCAAGCGTGCCGCACTCTGACGAGGTGCCGCCACGGGCGTTATTCTGCGTTCGGATAGGAGCCGAGCACTTTGACGAAGCTGCAGTGCTGGGCGAGCAGTTCCAGCGCCTTGGCGACCTTGCGGTCGCTCTGGTGACCGTCGCAGTTCACGAAGAAGTAGTATTCCCACGCCTTCCGTTTACTCGGGCGGGACTCGATCTTCGTCATGTTGATGCGGTAGCGGCGGAACGGCGCAAGCGCCTTGTGCAGCGCGCCCACGGCATCCACCACGCTGAACATCAGACTGGTGCGGTCTTTGCCCGTGGCGGGCGGACATTTGCGGCCCAGCACCAGAAAGCGCGTGGCGTTGGCGGTGTTGTCCTGGATGTCTTTCTCCAGCACGGTGAGGTTGTATTGCGTGGCGGCGAGTGCGCCAGCGATGCAGCCGGATTTCTTGTCGCGCGCAGCCAATTCGGCGGAGCGCGCATTGGAGGATGTTTCGATGATCTCCGCGTGCGGAAAGTTTTTGCTGATCCAGACCCGGCACTGGGCAAGCGATTGGGGATGCACGTAGAGCTTCTGGATGTCGGCGCGCGGGATGCGGCTCAGCAGGCAATGCTGGATCGGCAGCACGATCTGGGCGACGATTTGGAGATCGCTGTCCACGAACATGTCCAGCGTGTGCGTTACGACACCTTCGGTGGAATTCTCAACCGGAACCACACCGTATTCAGCGCGTCCGCGCGAAACGTCGGCGAAGACGTCAGCAATGGTCTTTTGCGCGGAGTACGTCAGGCTGGACCCGAACTTCTTGATGGCCGCCTGATGCGTGAACGTAGCCTCGGGCCCGAGATACGCGATGGTCATGCTCTTCTCGACGGAGAGCGAGGCCGACATGATTTCGCGGTAGATGGCCCGCACGGAGTCGTTCGGGATGGGGCCTTCATTCAGTTTGCAAACGCGGTTGAACACGGCCAGCTCACGGTGCGGCGCATAGATCTCCTCGCCGTCCTTGTGCTTGAGGCGGCCGATCTCGAGGACGTGCGTGGTGCGCTCGTTCAGCAGCCGGACGATTTGGGCGTCCAGCGCGTCAATGGCTTTGCGATGTTCGGTGATGTTCACTCCTACGAAATGGGTTAGGCCGACGGTGGGTTATCCGTCGGAGCTTCGGACGGTTTAGGTGCCTCCGCCGCTGGTTTGGTTTCAAGTTCGGCTTGTGCCAGTTGCTCCGGCGGCACGGTGGCCAGCCCGGGTTCAGCCGTGGCCAAGGGCGGCTTCTCGACGGGAATGCGGCGCAACTCATCCGCCGCTGGTAACTCTTCAAGCGAGCGCAGACCGAAATACTCCAAGAACAATGCCGTGGTGCCGTAGAGGGCAGGGCGGCCGACCACTTCCGCGCGACCCGTCTGTTCCACAATGCCGCGTTCCAGCAAGGTCTGCATCACGCCATCCACGCTGACGCCGCGCACCTGCTCGATTTCAGAGCGGGTCAGCGGCTGGCGATAGGCAATGATCGCGAGTGTTTCCAGTGCGGGCTGCGAAAGACGTGGCGGACGAGCCTTATGGCCGACGAGCGCCTTGAGCCACGGAGCGTATTCTGGTTGGGAAACGAATTGCCACGACCCGGCTACGCAGGCGAGGCGATAGCTGCGGCCCGCTTGCTCATGATCCACGGCCAGTTGCTGGAGCGTGCTTTCGAGCTCGCTCTCCTTTACTTTGCGAAAGCCACGGACAGTTTCATCGCCCTCGGCATGTTCGACGGCGCCCGCGAGCACGTCGCGAAGTTCTTTCAGCGAGAGCGGTTTTTGCGCGGCGAACAGCAGCGCCTCCAAAATGAATTTCAGCTCCATCGTTAAGCAGTCTGGGTGTTAGCCTGGTCCAATTCCCACGCGGGCGTTTCTGCGACCGGATTCATCGTGGGGCCAGCTTCGGTCTGCGAGCCCCGGCCAATTTCAATGTCGCCGAACTCTTCCGATTGCAGCGCCACCAGCACCTTCATGCGGATCAGTTCCAGCATGGCGAGGAAGGTCACTACGACCTCCGTGCGACTGGTGGCGTCCTGGAACAGTTCAGAAAATTTTAGTTTGGGGCGCGAAGTGATCTGGCGGCGCAGCAAATCGATCTTCTCGCTGACGGACCACTTGTCCTCGAAAATCTCGCGCAAATCCTCTTTCTCGCTAAAACGCTTGAGGATGGTGCTGACGGCATTGACGAGGTCAAAGATGGAAGCTTCGCCCTTGTTCGTGGCCTGCTCGCGCTCAAACTCCAGCTTCGGCGGCAGGCGCGGGAAAATGCCTTCCTGCCGGATCTCCAACTCCTGTAATTGCGCGGCGGCGTCCTTGAATTTCTTATACTCCACCAGCTGTCGGATAAGCTCCCAGCGTGGATCCTCCTCATCTTCCTCGCCCTCGGCCTCGACCTGTTGATCTTTGGGCAGCAATTCGCGGCTTTTGATATACATCAGGGTGGCTGCCATCACGAGGAACTCCCCGGCGATTTCCAGGTCCAGCATTCGCATGGTATCGATGTATTCGATGAACTGCGTGGCGAGCTGGGTCAGGTTGACCTCATAGATGTCAACCTCCTCCTTCTTAATGAGATAAAGAAGGAGATCGAGCGGGCCTTCAAAGACTTCAAACTGGACTTTGTAATCTGCCATGGCGCGGCGAACGGAGATTCGCGGGTCGTCGGATGCTACGCAGGGGGCGGTGGAGACGCAACGCCGGAAGGAGTTTTTTGAGCGGAAGGTGTCGAGCCTATTGACAGGAGACGCAGGGCAGCTTTAGGTTCGTGTCAGTTCGAGTGGCAGCACGTTTCTTCAGCGGGGTTCCCCACCCCCACCTCCTTGGCGTCTGCCACTCGAACGCAGTTTTTTTGACAGCCGCCGCGAGGCTTGACGCTCCGCAGGCGGCTGACTACTGTTTGCGCCCTTGCGGGGGTGTAGCTCAATTGGTTAGAGCGCTGCCCTGTCACGGCAGAGGTTACGGGTTCGAGCCCCGCCACTCCCGCCACTTTCCCGCAAGTGATTACCCAGGCAATTCCTGGTTTTGAGATTATCCATTCACCGCGGTGCCAGTGGTTGAGCCGCTTGC